>JBAXTC010000029.1:0-22146 GCA_037130375.1 Verrucomicrobiota bacterium
TCCAGAACGCGATGCCGCCGATGGCGAACGTCATCGCCGCCATGCCCAGCGTGCAGAGCACAAAAGATGGGGTGCGCAGGAGGATTAAATAATCGCGTCCCCTGACTTTCACCGACTGCTCGCCGCGGTCCAGGTCAGCCTGGCCGCGAGGCGGGTCGCGCATGAACAGACTCCAGACACCCAGCATGATCCCGGGGATCACTACCAGGTAGAATGCCCACCGCCAGCCGTCGGAATGGCCGGCGAACAAAGTCCCGGCCACCCAATCGCCGAAGACATAGCCCAGCGCGCTGCCCACCGGGATGGCCATATAGAACCAGGCCAGCACCCGACCGCGGACTTTGACCGGGTAATAGTCGGCAATCACCGTCGGCGCGACCGGTCCGTAAGCCGCTTCGCCAACCCCGACAAGGCAGCGCGTCAGCAGCAGGGCGACGAACGTGGCCGCCAGCCCCGAAGCCCCACTGGCCAGGCTCCACAAGATCACACCGACACCGACGATCACCCAGCGCGACCACCGGTCCGCGAGGCGCGCAAAGACCGGGGCCCCCAGCATGTAAACGACCATGAAGGCCGTCCCCAGCAGGCCGATGAGGGCGTCCTCTGGCGTGAATCCGAGACGCCGTTCAAACCAGTTCATCACCGTCACCAGGGCGCCGTCTTGGCTGGCCAGGCCGCCCTCGCCAAAGAACGTTTGTTTGATCGGCTTCACCACCGCCGCCAGCACGTAACGGTCGATGTAGTTGAAAAGGTTGATCAGAATCAGGAGCACCAGCGCCGGACGCGCGCCAGGAAACGCTATGGACCGGCCGCGGTCTGCGGTGGAAGAAGTTTGGATCGAGTTCATCTGTCGTCAGGCTTTCAGATCAATGCGGCAGGTGTCAGGTGGAAGTATGGCGGTGCGGTCTAACGATGAGTGCCGCCACGCCGGGACGAGCGCGTCAGCATCGGAACGAGACGGTCGCCCGGCGTTGGCTGGCACGACTGGTTTAGGCGGATTTTATGTTTTTGGCAAACGTTCCACGTCGTGTATTACTAGGTCGGGCAACTTGCCGGGACAGGGACAAATTTCGACACTGCGAATACTGGCTGTAGGTATGATCAGGAGCCGGTCTCCCACTTGTAAAGTCAGAGCGGTCGAGCTCAAGAGCTTTTCAAGGAGGTTGGCCATGCCAAAACTATCCGCCTGTGATGGGAATTTGAAATGATCGTGAGTCCCATCGGTGTAGGTCACGATTAAGTCATTGGTTCGTAATTGGTTCATACGGGTTTTCGTGTTGTGGTTTGCCGACTAACGCATGTCGGGACAAAGTGAAAAGACAAGGTGGATCGGGTGGCGATGGAGCATTCCGTGGTGTGGTATTTGGGAGGGGCAGAAGCCGTTGTGGTTTTGCTGCTCCGGCGTGCTTGTCCTTGAGTGAAACTCAACGGCTGCGCAAAGGCAAGGCGAGCGGGTTGCGAAAGTGCCTCCGAGTGGGGCTGGCCTTTGACTGACTTGCAGCGCATGGGCGTATGCTTGCGCCTCTGCTTGAACCCCGTCAACAGATATTTGCGGAATGTTTTGTCTGATGGCGCATCTCGAAGGTATCTCGGCGCGCGGCAATACAGGTCGAATTTTTGGAGCAGGGAGGGCAGGGCAAAACGGATGAGGAGTTTGCGGTGTGCGTGAAGCGCGCTTGGCACTTCAACGCAAGCGCGCGCACTTCGGAAGCTTACAGCAACTGGATGCATCCAGTTGCTCAACCATACCCTCGTTCCGGGCTGCCCAGGATGCCTTCATGGAAGAAAGAGGGTGTGTAGCCGTGATCGGTGGTCCAGCGGATGGCGGCCTCTATGCGCTGGGCATAATCGGGCTCATAGTCGGGGTAAAAGGGCCAGAAATATTGTTCATGGCTCAACAGGTTGATGGTTTCCCGACGTTCAGGGCTTGCGGCGAGCGGGTCCAGAACAGGGGCGATCTGGCCGAGGGCCGTAGCGTTGCAAACGATGGCGTCGCGGAAGAAGATGATCCCGGTCTCGAAATCCATCAACAAATCGTGCCGGGAAAGATACTCGGACCGGCGGTCATCGAGCCCGTAGTTGATGTCCCATCGCCCGTCGGCTTTGCGGAAGTAGCCGCTAAGACATCGCACACCCCGCCGGGCCAGGGCGTGGAGACCGTCAGGGCGCGCCATGGACCAATGGAGATTCGTCGGGGGCGCAAAAGTTCCGGCGCCAGCGAACCGCTGGATCTGCTCGGCTACTTGGTCATAATCGGCGATGAGTTTTTCCGCGGGTGCATCCTGGTAGGGCCGGTCCGGCTTGTTGGCGAAGGCGTGAAAAGCCAGCTTTAGCCAGTGTGCGTTGTCTTTCCATTGACTCTTGTAGCGATCTGACAATTCGGTCAGCTTGAAACCGTCTTCCGACTCGAAGTAGATGTTGACGGAGAACCGTGTGCCGTACTTATGGTTCAAGTCCCTCAGCAGCTTGAGGTAGGGGGAATTGAACAGGGAGTTATACCGTTTCCGAGCGATGTCGCGCAGAAAATAGATGTTGTCATCCAAGGCGAAGTGATAACGGGGTTGAGAATTTCGATCCCAAACCACCCGGACGCGGCTCTCGCCTCCCGCGGAAGGCAGCCCGGAGGCCGCCACAATCTCGGTGACTTTTTGGCGAAGGACGACCTCGGCAAGAAACTGGTTGCCGTCCTGCTGCGCGGGCAGTCCGTTGACGGTGACCTGGTTGGATGCGGGGGCTGTTCCGGTGATGCGGATGGCCAGGCCGCCATCGACGATTTTGCCATGTTGGTGGCTGAGAATCGCACCGTGAAAGGGCTCTTCGATCCTCACCAAGCCGGCTGGCGCCGCCGACACCACCGTCGAAGGCAGGAAAGCAGCCGCCGCACCTGCTGCGGCGCCGCGTAGAAAGTTGCGCCGATTGAACAGACGTGGCGGATGAAAACTGGCAGTTTGCGATTCAAAAGGCATCAGTTCTGGGGCCTGGCACAGTAAGGAAGAATCGGCCTTCATCTGGATTCTCTATCGGACATTGCTGATTTATTACCGCATCGTCCCGGTAAGCGAAAGGGGATTCATTCGAAGAAAATGCTCGCGGCTGGCAATGGTGCGCATCTCAGGCCAATCGCCAGGAAACGCCCGCCCTGCGCGGTTTTCCGCCGATTACCAGTAGCGCATGGCGCTGCGGTATAGCGCGCCCAGATCCCTTTCGCTGATATCGCGCGGCGCGTTGGTCAGCAGGCGCTGCTGCGCCCAGGCGCCTTTGGTGAGGCCCGGAACATCGGCATCCAGGTAGCCGACGCCGCCGACGCCGTTGGGGATGCCGGTGGCTTTCATCATCTTGATCAATTGCCCGGCGATGATTTCTGCTGCGTCTTCGTTCGTCGCGCCTTTCGTCTCTGCCCCCAGCCAGGCAGCACCGTGGATATGGCGCTCGGGGCAGGCACAGGCGGTAAAGCGGAACACCGAGGGCGCGTTGACGATCACGCTCATACCGTGCGGCACCATCGGTTCTTCCTGCGGATAGCCCTCGGGTCGGAAGTCGCGCACCAAGCCCGCGACCGAATATGCCATGCCGTGCGGCACATGCACGCCGGAATTGCTGAAAGCGATGCCGGCAAGCGTCGCCGCGTACATCATCTGATCGCGCGCTTCGTGGTCGCCAGCGTCGTTGACCGCGCGCTCCAGGTACTGGCCCAGACGCCTCAGCGCCGCCTCGCAGCCAATGTCGCTCCAGGGATTCGCGCCCTGGCTCATCGGGCGCAGCGCCGGCTTGCCCGGCGCCACACGCTTCGTGTAAGGCTTTGCGGTATAGGACTCGAGCGCGTGCGACAACACATCGAAGCCACTGGCCGCGACGACGTTTTTCGGCAGCGTGTAGGTGGTGGCGGGGTCAATCAACGCCAGCGACGGCTTGAGGCGCTTGGAGGCGATGCCGGTCTTCACCTGCATGGCCAGCAGGTCGAAAATGGTGATGCCGGTGCATTCCGAGCCGGTGCCGCAGGTGGTGGGGCAGGCTATGTGCGGCTTCAGTGAGCCCGGCACCGGCTTGCCTGCGCCTATGGGTGCGTTGACGTAATCGAGAAAGTCCGCCGGGCAGGTGGCATAGAGATTGGCTGCCTTGCAGGTGTCGATGACTGAACCTCCGCCCACCGAAACATAGCCGTCGAATTTGCCTTCGGTCGAGAACCTGGCTGCGGCGAGAAACGATTGGTCAGTCGGTTCGACCTTGACCTCGTCGTAGATCACCACGTCCAGGCCCGCCGCCCTGAGCGAATCGCGCACCTGAGCGACATAGGGCAGGCTGCCGAGCCTCTTGTCGGTAAACAGCGCGACCCGGTTCATCCCCAGGGCTTTGGCGTGTTCGCCCGCTTCCTTGAGCACGCCGTGGCCGAAAAAGATGCTGGAAATGTCTGCCGAAAAGACGCTTTCATTGCCTTCGGCCGTGACGTAGTAGTTGTGGCAGCAGGACATCTGGATTCCGAGGTTTATGTGATCGCCCAGAATGATGCCCCGAAAGCCAGGCTACAAAACAACGCCTGGGTTATGAGAGTTTTCATAATTCTCATCGAGCATTAGATCAATATTATCGGTCGCCGAACACGAAAAACGGGGAAGCGGACACCAAAAGCATCATAGTTTCCCGTTCGCAGACCAGGCAAGGAAAAAGCCGGCAATTCTCATCTTGACGGGGCGTGGGGCAGGTCTCCGACCTGCCGGTCCACGGAGTCTCCGACTCCGTGCGGAATTGTTGACTCGGGTTTGAACAGAAGATAACAGAAAAACGCCGCTGGGAAAACCAACTATCAGTTCATGACCACCTTCTGGTATCCGGCGGTTTCGCAGGCCGGAATCCTTCCGGCTAAGCATGACCCGAAAGCAACCCTGCGCCAGATCACCGACATCCCTCTCAGGAATTGCATTTGCGAATGTTTTTCTGCTGTAAATCCTGGCGGCCTGCGTCTAAATGTAACACATGGCTCTTCTCATCAAGAATGGCGAAATCATCACCAGCAGCGAACGCTGCGTGGCGGACATCTGGTGCGAAGACGAAACCATCACCCGCATCGACCGCAACATCACGCCACCCCCCGGTGCCGAGATCATTGACGCCAAAGGCCAATACGTCTTCCCCGGTTTCATCGATCCCCACGTTCACATCCACTTGCCCTGCGCGGGCCTATTCGCCAAAGACACCCACGAGACCGCCAGCAAAGCCGCGCTGATCGGCGGGACCACCACCTTCATCGAGATGATCTGCCCGACGCGAACCGATGGGCCGATGGAATCATTCGAGCTTTGGCTCGGTAAAGCCCGGGGCAAGAGCGCCTGCGACTTTACCTTTCACATGGGGGTCGGCCGCTACGACGATCAAATGGAGAAAGAGATGATCGAGATCGTCAAACGGGGGATCAGCAGCTTCAAGATATTGCTCGCCTACAAAGGCGTCTTCGGTCTCACGGACGAAGAACTCTACAAAACTCTGCGCCTGGCCAGGAAGCTTGGCGTCATCACGACCGCTCATTGTGAAAATGCCGACCTGGTGTTCGAACTGCAAAAGAAGCTGGTGGGCGAGGGGAAGACCGGCCCCGAATGGCATCACGAGAGCCGGCCGCCGCTGGTCGAGGCCGAAGGCGTTCACCATCTGATGACGTTTGCCAAACTGCTCGATGCTCACGTCTATGTTGTCCACACCAGTTGCGAAGAGGCGCTGCGCGAAGCGGTGAACGGCAAATTGGGCGGTGTGAAGGTATGGATCGAGACGCTCATCCAATACCTCGTGACCGACAAGACGTTCGCCGAGCGGCCTGACTTTGAAGGGGCGAAATATGTCATGTCTCCGCCCTTGCGCAACAAACGCAACCAGGACGTTTTGTGGAACGGCCTGCGCGACGGCCTGATCAGCACGTTGGCGACCGACCATGCGCCGTTCGATTTTGCGACCCAAAAGCGTATAGGGGAAAAGGATTTCACGAAGATCCCCAACGGCATCCCGTCGCTCGAAGACCGCGTGAACGTCTTCTACACTTATGGCGTCAAGCGTGGCCGGCTCGACATACACCGCTTCGTCGATGCCGCCAGCACCCAAACGGCAAAACTGTTTGGGCTCTTCCCTCGCAAGGGCACCATCCAAATCGGCAGCGACGCCGACCTGGTGGTTTACGACCCTGATTATCGCGGCACGATCTCGGTTAAGACCCAGACCATGAACGTGGACTACAACCCGTTCGAGGGCATGGCCATCGAAGGCCGGCCCAGCGCGGTCACCGTCCGCGGCCAGGTTGCCGCCCGGGACGGCAAATACATCGGCCAAATCGGCCGCGGCCAATTCATCGAGCGCGAGCCGAGCCACTTTTAGCTCGCTAATTTCGAGATGCCGATTGCTCGACAATGGGGAGGGCAAAGTGTAAGATGAATTTATGAGCACTGAGACCGCGCGATTGCTGGTGGCGTTCGAGACGCTGCCGCCCTCAGAAAAAGACCTGTTCGTGAGCGAGCTTTTCCGGAGGCTACCGCCAGTTGACTCTGGCCCGCTGGAGGACAAGGTGTTGGCATGTGCGGGCGACGACCTGGCTGCCATGCTGGAGCGCGAAGATCATGACGCCCAAGCGCGGTGAGATCTGGATGTTTGATTGCGGAATGGCGGAGAAAGTCCGCCCCGTAATGGTTTTGAGCATTCCTTTCGCTGACACCGACCGCGCGGTGGTCACGGTGGTTTTTCACAGCACGGCGTTGCGCGGCTCGCCATTTGAGGTGAAGGTGCAAATGCCGGTCCTAAAGGACGGGGCGTTCATCGCGCAGAGTGTCGCGACTTACCCGACAGTGCGGGCCATCCGCAAGCTCGGCACCCTGAGCGCGGCGCAACTCGCGGCTGTTGAAACTGCGGTCTTCCAATGGCTGGGCAAAACCTAATTGGGAACCCTGTTTAGTCCTTCATCCTCTGCGCTGTTGGCAGCAAAGTCCCAACGCTTGACGTTTCGCGCTGACGGGAATAGCTTTCGTCCGTGGACTCGATGGAAAATGTTGTTTTGTCTCTGCTCCAAGTTGGAAAAACAGCAACTCATCACTCAACCATATTTGACTATGTGCCATCCGAATACTCGTTTCTCCGCCGGTCACAACTCCTCGAATCGCTTATCGCCCGCTCCGGGTTTGCTCGATGAAAAACTGAAGTTCCTTTTTGGAAAACAACTGACATTGGCAGCCGGCCTTGCTCTGCTCCTGGCTGCCACCGGCGCGAGCGGCGCGGATGCTTCCGGGGGTGGCACGAACGGCGTTACGTTCGCGCAGGCCCCCGAGGGCGCGAAGGTGATCAAGTTCCGTCTCGCCGTGCCCGAGACCACCGGTCCTCGGCATCAAAGCTATCTCTCGCAGCGCTCTCCGCAGGCGTTGGAGGAAATCACTTCCCTCTCACCGGCCATTGCCCAGACCTATGCCGGGAAGGAATTCTCGGCGTTTGTCATCGCGGCGTTGCCAAATGGGACGCAATACGTGGCCGTGCTGAACGAAGACAAATCCCTGAAGTTTTTGAACCGGGAAGATTCCACGATGTATTATGCGCGGGTCTATCGCGTTGCGCCCGGGAATGACGCCAAACCGGAATTGTTGAGGGAGGGTTTTCAATCGCAGGGCAACGACGTCGTTATTCCGGTCGAACTGGAAATCCCCGGCATCGGGGCGACCAAGGTGAAAAGCCTGCGAACAGAGATCGGTTACAGTTTCCACGGGCAGCAAAATGGAAAGCCGCAGATTTACAGCGGACGCGGCTCGACCCTGATGGTGACGGGTTCGCAGGTGACTCCGGAAGGCAAGCTGACCCTGAGCGTCACCGTGCCGGAAGAGATGACGGTTACGGCGGATACCCTCGTCACGCTGCGGTTTGAACCTTTGATTCCGGGGCTGCCGGATCGTACGGCTTCTGGAAAAATCACGGATTTCCTGACGCTCGGCGCGGGGCGGTTTGTGGTGACCGAGATGTCGCCCGATTTCTCATCCGCCAGTCTGGCCGTGGTGGCGGGGAGTTTGGAGCAAACGATCAAGCAGCAGTTGCAGCTTGGCGCCCAGATGCCACCGTTCTCGCAAGTGGAACTCGTTTCCCGCAAGGCCACCACGCGCGAGGATGTGCTGACCCGGGCGAAAACTGCCGGCGGCGTGGTGTTCATCTTCGGTGATCTGGCATCGCCCGGCCCCCGCTACGGCGGCGGGTACATGCCGCCTTCCGTTGGCGGCGGGAACATGAATCTGCCCCTCCCCACGGCGGAAGTGGCAGAACAGTTGGGACTTGGACTTAAGCGCAAGCCGCTGGTCGTTTTCGTCACGCGCCAGATCAGCATCGAGTTCCTCTACCAGGACTTGCGCAATAAGACGCCGGATTATCTGATCCTCACCGACTTCGCCGACCCTTTGCGAACCACCTTCCGCGTGCCGCAGAACACCGGCGGCTTTTACGGCCCGTCTTATCCAATAGGGCAGGAACCTTCGCTGCGGCAACTGTTCAATCTTTCGGACCGCCTCGCGATCGCGGCGTTCGACGGCGCCGGGAAAGTCGTGTACGTGAAAGCCGACTCGGGCAGCAGCTTTTTGCTCTCGGTGGCCGAGGCGCGCACGGCTCTGCAAGACGCGAAGTAGGCGGGGCGTGGCGGCAAATTCGTGGGCACAGGGCGAAGCAATCTGATGCCGCGACACGAGTGCTTGCAAACGGGGCTGACGTCGGTTACACGTTGAACATGAAGCTGTCTGTAACGCTGGATCGCGACGAAGACGGAGTCTGGGTGGTCGAATGCCCGTCCATTCCCGGATGCGTCAGCCAGGGCAAGACCAAGCCGGAAGCCCTAAAGAACATCAAGGAAGCTGTCGCCCTCTGCATGGAAGTTCGTGCTGAACGCGGCTTGCCGCTTACCATCGAAACCCGCCAGGTGGAAGTTTCGGTCTGATGCCAGCCCTCCCGGTATTGAGTGGGCGCAAGGCCGTTCGGGTTTTTGAAAAGCTTGGATGGGAGGCCGCCCGCCAGCGCGGAAGTCACATCATTCTGGTAAAGGAAGGTGAAATCGCGACGCTTTCAGTTCCCGATCACAAGGAAATCGCCAAAGGCACGCTTCGCAGCTTGATTCGCTCTGCTGGACTTACGGTGGAAGCATTTGTTCAAGAAGTCTAGCAAGTTCACTATTCACACAACCGCAGCACCTCCTGCCTGGGCTTTGGGGCCAATTAAAACGAGGATTTGATGACGACGATGGCGCAAGTCAGCGGCGGCCAATTTTGCGATGCCGATGCCCCGGAGCGGTTCCCTGCAACTGCGCCTCCGATGATAATCAAGCTGAGCCAATCCATAAGCGCGGGAATGCGGACCTCAATGAGTGGCGGAAGAGCCGCCGTCAGGAACCGGATACGCTTGCGGCGCTTCAGGGGTTCAAAGCGCGCACAGCATCACTCCCTTTCAGCTAGACAAATGCGCCGGCGAGGCGCGTCATGCTTGGAGAGATGCCAGTGCCACTTGATTTCGAGCGTTTATACGATGAACACGCGCAGGCGCTCTTTGTGTTTCTGCTCAATTTCACCCGCCACGAAGCAGATACACGCGATCTGCTGCAGGAATTGTTCATCAAGCTGAGCAGGCGCCCTGAGCTGTTGAGCACGGTGCGCGACGAACGGTCCTTTTTGCTGCGGCTGGCCCATAACCTGGCCATTGACATGATCCGCCGACGCGGCACGCGGGAGAAGAACTACGAGCAACTGGCGGGTGAAACCATCACGGTCTTCGCGCCAACCACTGCCCCCGATGAGGGCGCTTTCCGGGAAGCGCTCTCCGCTGCGCTGGGCGATTTGCCGGCCGATCAACGCGCCGTGGTCCATCTCAAGCTCTGGGAACAGCTCACGTTCGAGCAAATCGCCGAACTGCTCGGCATCCCCCTCAACACCGCCGCCAGCCGCTATCGTTACGGCTTAGACAAATTGCGCGCGCGGCTTCGTCCTCTCTATGACGAAATAAGCTGAATTGGTGAGCGGTGACTGGTGATTGGTGAAAGATGATTAAATGAACCCCGACGATTTCGAGACACGGTTACAGGGCCAGCCATTGCGGCGGCCCCCCGTCGAGTGGCGCGCAGAAATCCTGGCGGCTGCTGGGCAGGCATCCAGTCCTCAACCTGCAACCCGCAATCCGCAACCCGCGATCCCCTTGCGCTCCCGGCTCTCTGCTCTCAATACTCTCAACCATTTCCTCTCACGCATCCTCTGGCCTCACCCGGTAGCGTGGACGGGTTTGGCGGCGGTCTGGCTGGTGATCCTGGGGATCAATCTGACGACCCGCGATGCCTCCCGGTTGGTCACCAAACGCGCATCGCCGGTTTCCCCGCAGCTCCTTATGGCTTTTCATGAGCAGGAGCGGCTTTTGGCCGAATTGATCGGGCCGCCCGAAACGCCCGCAACAGAACAACCAAAGCCACGTCCGCCTCGGCCCAGAAGCGAGCGACGGAGGGAAATGCTCATGACCTAAGCCGTTTATGCTTCGCAGAACTCACGATCAAAACGTAGCCGCCGAGGGCAGTCGGCGCATTCTCTTCACCGAAAGTCAGCACCGACTGACGTCGCCAGCCACCCAGACATGAAATACGAAGCCCATTTCCTGAGAGAGCCGGCTGTAAAGCCCGGTAGCCGAAACAAATCCAAATGAAAACCGTCCAAAACGGCGAAGGTCAATGCGCTCACGCGCCAGTTCCGTTTGCGCGTTTCTTCCAGTGGCTTTTCTGCTGGCGGGTGATGAGCCGCTGGCTGTTTGTGCTGGCCTGCCTGGTCACGCTAATCGGACTGTTCTATGCGGTGGAGAATTGGCGGGGCAAACGGGCCTGGGAAAAATGCCGGCGAGAACTGGAAGCCAAAGGCGAAGTCCTCGACTGGAACGCCTATATCCCGGCGCTTGTGTCCGACGAGCAGAATATCTTCAAGGCGCCAAAGATCACTGAGTGGTTCGTGAAGGGGTCTTTGGCCGAGGCTTTCCACCCTCCCGAGGCATCAAAATCTCCTAATGCCGAGATACCATTCCGGCTTGGGCCGGGCCGCAATGCCAAGAGCGCACCAGTGCTGCTGGCCGAGGTCAAAGTTGTGCCGCTCGATGGGCCGCTACCTTCCGAAAAGGCTGATGCGGTCTTACGATTAGATGACCCGGCAGCCCGTGAGCAAGTGGCAACGCTCCTCCGCGAGAGCATTGGGCCATGCGCAAGGGACGTTTGGGGCGGTGCCGTCATTGCACGATCGGCGAAGCAGATCAAACCGATCCATTTAGTGCTGCAGGCCGACACGGTGCCGTCCTTTAGTGCGCTCGCGGAGTTCCTTCCCCGTAGTCCGCTGCGGCATGACCCTTCGGACGAGTCTAAACTCCACGATTTCATCGTGGCTCCAATTGAAACCAATGCGTTTCGCGTTTCGCTGAAACTGTCGGAAGATGCTCCGGATGAATACCTCGCTCGCAGCCAGTCGGCAGTGCCCGACCTCGATCTGCTGCGCAGCGGCCTGGAGCGCCCCCGAGCGCGGATGGACGGCGACTACCAGCGCCCCTTCGAGCGGCCGATTCCGAACTTCGTGAGGCTCCGCAATGTGGCCCAAATGCTGTCGCAGCGGGCGCAGTGTTACCTGCTGCTCGGCCAGTCGGAGACCGCGTGGCACGAACTGGCGCTGGTGCATGACATGTGCCGGTTGCTGGAAGGCAGCCCTCCGCGCAAAGCAACGACGCTGGTGGAAGCGATGATTGATGTGGCGATCACCGCGCTATACACGAGCATCATCGAAGATGGATTGCGCCTGCAGGTTTGGCGTGAGCCGGAACTGGCCGCGATGCAGAAGCAGCTCAAGGACATCAACCTGCTGTCACTCGTCCGCGAGGCGGTGAACGCCGAACGGGCCGCCTCATGCCGCACGTTTGAAACCTACCCACCCGCCGAACTTAAGAAGTTGTTTTTGTTCGGCAGCGAGCCGCTGGGGCTGTGGCAGAAACTCAAGAATCCAACATACCTGCTCATCACGTTTGCGCCGCGCGGTTGGGTGTATCAAAACATGTGCGCGATGGCCATTCGAACCCCGCTTATCATTAATATCTTCGATGTTCCCAACAACCAGGTTGTGCCCCGCAAGGCCGAGGACATCAAGAACCAGATTGAAACCACTTTCAGCACCTTCCCGCCCTACACGTTCCTGGCGCAGGAGGCGACACCCAACTTCGTCAAGGCCGCGCGAACGATGGCGCGCAACCAAACCCTGGCCAACGAGGCATTTGTGGCTTGTGGGCTGGAACGCTACCGCCTGGCCCACGGCCAATATCCCGAGAGCCTGGACGCGCTCGTGCCGCAATTTGCGGAGAAGGTGCCGCACGATATCGTGGGTGGCCAGCCGTTGAAGTATCACCGCACCGCTGAAGGCCGGTTTGTGCTCTACTCCGTCGGCTGGAACGAAAAGGACGACGGCGGAGTCCCCGGCAGAACGGGTTTGGAGGGCGACTGGGTCTGGCCGTAAGCGGGAGCCTCGCAGGTTTTCAATCTTCCGTCTCGCAGGTTGAAAACCTGCTGACGCACCGGAAGGCACACGGCAGTCGATGCACTTTCTCGATTTTATGGAGATTAGCGCCGACTACGGTTTCTTGAATCCGTCGTGGGGAGACCGCTGCGGGCGGAAATTCAAACTTGTGTCTTGCTGGCTGGCACCGTAGAAGTATTGAGATTCGCCAACAACAAGGGCTCGTGTCGCTTTGGTTCCGGTCGAGGCAACGCTGCCTGGCGGCTGGGGAGCGTCGTGAGCCAAACCCGAGAGCCGCATGAACAAGAATCAGAACGACTGTAGCAAGGGCTTCGAGCCTGGAGAATACCGGAAGGGACATCAAGCCCAAAGCCAGCCGGCGCATGTCCGAACCTGGCGGCAAGGTGTCGCTATCTTGCTGTTGCTTGGCTCGACTGCGGCGACCTGGTTGGCGCCCGATTGTGCTGGGGCCGACCGACAGCCTGGCCAGGACCGTGAGCGCCCACATCCGCCCCCGCCCGCCGAACCGCCACTGCCTCCCGACGCTCCGCCGCCGAGCCGTTGGGAGGCTGGTCCCTGGTGGGACAACCAGCGCGGCGAGCATGCGGCTATTTGCATCACCAATGCCGGCGCGCAAACTATCGTGCTGGGAGAGAGCGTTCTTTCGCGGCCGGAATACTTGACGGTGCAAAGCCTCGTTTTGGGCGCGCCGTTGAGCAACACACTCACTTTGTCCCTCGTGAAGCTGGGTGCCGACCATCCTCTGCACGTGCTCGACGCGTGCAGCGTTCATGCCAATGCCAGCATCCGGGTTGACAACTCGGCCTTGCTCGTTGATGGCGTCGCCGTCATTGGCGGCAGGCTCAATTTGGGACGTGGCAGCGTGACGGCCAATTCCGGCGTGCTGGTCGGGGAAGGCCCTGATGTCGAGGCGGTGGTGAACGTGAATGGTGGCACTTTCACCGTGACCAATTCAAGCCACAACGCCCGCATACTCATCGGTCTGGCTGGCATGGGCAGTTTCTCGCTGAACGGCGGCAACGTCCAGGCTGACTCCTTGCAGGTCACGAACGATCCGAATAGCCGGTTCATCTTCAAGAGTGGTTCGGCCAAGCTGCGGAGCCTCTGGGTGGCCAACCAAGGCCCGATGACCGTCGGGGATGGCATCCACCCAGCCACTCTGGAGTTGGGGGGAGGCACCAACTTCTTTTCCGGTCTGCTCACAATTTCCAGCAACGCGACGGTGCTGGGCAAAGGCACCATCTGCGGGCCGGTCGCCAACTACGGCACTATTCTGGCGGGCCGCGATGGAGACAGTTTAATCTTCGCTTCATCGGGGCCCTATATCTCGTCGGTAACCAACTGGGGACGCATGTACATGACCAACGGCGGCAAGCTAAGCTTCGAGGGGACGGCATGCAACAACGTGCCGTTCCCCATTACGGCGATGAACCAGACCGGCGCCGGCTTCACCGCTCAGTTTGTTTCGGTCGGCGGCCTCAGTCACACTCTTCAATACAAGAGCGCGCCCGGCGATGCGAACTGGACATCGGTTGCCTCGGTGACCGGCACAGGAGAAACTCTCTCGCTTAGCGACCCTGCTTTGGCGGGCCAGACGCGCTATTACCGCATCCGCGTGGGACGTTAGGGGAAACGGGAAATTGGTTGCATGGTTTGAGCGGGTTCGATGATACTAGGCAGCCGGACGATGCGCGAACCGCCTAAAATCAGTGATGTGCCAGCGAGAGTGGCGCAAGTCGAGGTGCTGCCGCCTGAACCGCCGCGGATAGCGCCGCCCGTGGCGTCGGCGGAGGGTCCGCCGATCCATGCGTTATCCGCGCTGATTTTGGTGGCGGTGGACAGCCTCTGGATGGGGGTCGATTTGCTGCCACCGCTCGTGATTGTGATCATCCCGGCTTGCTTTGTTGCGGTGTTTGTTCCGACCTTCCTGATTCAGAAGCATCTCAAAGGAGATTCCAATGGACGAGCGTTCACCTTCGCCACCATTCTGGCCGTTCTGGCCGCCATTCCGACGCCCATCACCGGCACTCCCATTGGCCTGTGCCTGCTGGCTTGGACCGGACTTGGCAAGTTCTTCGGGAAGGCCCCCCTGAAATAATAGTTGCCAGGCCATGGAACAGACTGAATTCCCCACCGCCCGAGGAGCCGCACCGGAGTCTCCGTCGGCTGAACCGATGCGATTGTTGGTCACGCTCGATACTGCGGTCGGTTGTTTGCACTTTGTATGGGTTCGGGGCAGGTCGCAGGAGCCGGTGGCGCGAGGGCGGTTGGTCCCAGACCCCAGGCCTTCCATTTTCTATACCGAGATATTCCTCGACTGGGAGCTTGAAATCGAGGGCCATGTGGAGCGAGACCACTGCGGCAGCCGAGGGACTTCCGCCCGGTCGCTGGTGAACCGGTTGCGCAAGCGCCTGCCCGTTCCGGATGAATGCGTGGAGGTGAGTGTGCTGGCGGATTCGGACATCGGCCCGGTCAAAGCCGGCCAGGCCTACAAGCTGGTGTTGCCTGGATCGGAACCGGCCTGGAAATGGCTGGCACGCGAGACCTCTCGGTTTGCGACGATTCTGGAGAGGAGCGAGGATGTTGAAGGCAAGACGGCTCCTGAGATACGGGGACGGAGAGCGGTCCTGGCGCTGGCCCGCTTCTGGTTGGGCGTGCCGTCCAGCCCCACGCCCGGCAGGAGCACTGAGGCGCTGTTTGAAGGGGCGCGGAAATATGGTTTCCAGCTCTGCATTACGCTCGAAATTTCTCAGGGCTTCCTCCAACTTGATTGGAGCGATCCGGGGAGCCTGCAAGCGAAGACGACCGGCTGGATTCGATGCACGGGCAGTGATGAGTTGACCTGGATCACCGAGGTTGAAGGTCGGCGGGAGAGCACCACTTCGAGCCATCATCACAATTCCATTCGGGCGGCACTCCGCCGCTGGGCCGACCGCTTCCCTACCAATCCCGGCCTGGTGACTGTCTTTTCAGTCAGACGCCCGCCGGGCGGTGGCCTCCCGGTCCGCTACCAGGAACATCCTTTGGACCCGGGCGAACCGCCGTGGTTGTGGCTGGGCGATAACATCAGAACGATGGCCGGAGTATTGGGCTTCAACTTCTCGTCGCTGGCCAGGGCGACGCAGGCAATAGAGCCACTGATGCTGTTAGAGACGGAGCGGAACCAGCGACGGTTCTTGCGCCGGGAGCAAAAACGCGAGGAAGAGGCGAAGCGGCGTCAGGAGAACATGGCGCGTCTGGCCGAGGAACACCGCCGGCGCGAGCAGCGGGCGGAGGAAGCACGAAAGGCAGCGGCAGCGAAGAAATCGACCCCGGCGAAGGCGCTTCCAAATTCTCCACCCTCGACCTTCGACCATCGAGAGCGACCGCCACTGCCGCCGGTGCGGGTGCATATCGAGCTGCCGCGCCTCGAATTTCAGGAGACGACATTCGCCCTGACTGACCTGCGCAGTTACGCCTTGCGCGAGCGTGCCGCCCTGTGGTGGGTGTCCAACCAATCGGATGACCTTCTCTGCCTGCCGCACTGCCGCCTCCAACATTTGGAATACCAAATGCGCACGGCACTGCGCGTGCTCGGCCCGCTGCGCGGTCGCGCGCTGCTCTCGGACGAAGTGGGTCTCGGGAAAACCATCGAAGCTGGCCTGGTGCTCAAGGAATTGCTGACACGGGGCATGGTGAAACGGTTCCTCGTCCTTACCGTTCCGTCGCTGGTGGACCAGTGGGAAGAGGAGCTGAGCGATAAATTCGGTCTTGCGACGGTTACCACCAACCACGCCGCCGCGCGCGGCGACGCGCAGAAATTCTGGCGTGAAAATCCGGGTCTCATTGCGAGCCTCCACACGCTCAAACAGCCTGCGCATCTCGAGATCGCGCGGCAGGTGCATTGGGACATGCTCATCGTGGACGAGGCGCATTACCTGCGCAACCGGGAGTCGCAGGCATGGCAGGCCGTCAATGCGCTGCCGCGCCAATTCCTGCTCTTGCTTACCGCCACGCCTGTCCAGAACTCGCTCGAGGAACTCTACAACCTGGTCACGCTCCTGCAGCCGGGCCAGCTTCCAACACCGAAGGAATTTCGCTCCCGGTTTATTGATCCGAAGCGCCCGCGCCAGCCGCGCGAGCCGGAGGAACTGCGCCGCCTGCTCGGCCAGGTCATGATTCGCAACACGCGCGCCAACGCGGGCGTCAACCTCCCGCCACGGCGCGCCGAGACCGTTCTGTTCGAGCCGGGAGAGGCCGAGCGCGCCTTTTGGGTGCAATGGGAGGCCGAATTTCGCGTTTGCCTGGCCAGGCTCAGCCCAAGCCAGGCGAGCCTTTGGGGACGGCTGCTATTGCAGGCCGCCGGCAGCAGCCCCGCTGCATGGCGCGAGGCGCTGCAGAAGTTCCCCGACCGCGCGGCGGCTCGCGCCTGGCGCGAGCAGGCACCGCTCGAGGCGAGCTGGCGGCGCAAGTGCGAACTGCTTTTGCCGCTCACCCGCGTGGAAGGCGGCGCCGTCATTTTCACGCAATTCCTTCACACGCAGGCTGCGCTCGCCGACCACCTCCAGCAGTCCGGCGTGGCGACGTTTGTCATCAACGGCTCGACGCCCCCGCCCGAGCGTCAGCCCATCACCGAAGAATTCCGCGCGCGCGGCGGCGCGTTGCTGCTCACCCACAGCGGCACCGAAGGGCGGAATCTCCAGTTCTCGCATCGACTGGCCAATTTCGATTTGCCGTGGAACCCGATGGAAATCGAGCAGCGCATTGGCCGGCTCCATCGCCTCGGCCAGCGGCAACCCGTTCGCATCTACAATTTCGTCCAGGCTGGCACGCTCCAGGAACATCTCCTGCAGATACTACAGGAAAAGCTCAACCTCTTCGAGCTGGTGGTTGGTGAAACCGGTCTCGTGCTGGGCGAACGCTTTACCAGCGACGAATTTGCCGAGGAAGTGCTTCGCCGCTGGCGGGAGAACGAGGGCCGCGTCGCCGAGGCGCTGGCCGGTCTGGGTGACGAACTGGCCGCCGCTCGCGATGCCTACGGCGAGGTCAAGCAGCTTGACGAAACCCTGTTTCAAAAAGATTACGAGTCGCTATGAAAGATCTGCCATGCGGCTAGACCGCCTCACCTACGAACCCGGCTCGCTGGCGGCCTTTTATGAGGAGGGCTTCACGGCGCTGGGCGCTCTATGTGAGCGCACCTGGCATGACCGCCTGGAAATTGTCGCCGAGGGCGAGGCTGCGAAGTTGTGGAACCCGGACGGCGCGCTGCACGCCACCGAACTGGCGTTCGCGCCTGGCGACGCCACCTCGGCGCGCGACGCGGCGCGCGAGGTTTTTCCCGGTTGCCCGCTGACTTTCCGACTGGCTGAGACTCTGCGTCCTTCGCCGCTGCCGTTGGAACGGGTGGTGCTGGCTGGCGAGGCGCGCGTTCGTCCGCCCGATCAGGCAGTGGCGGAAAAACTCTGGCGGGCGCAGTTTTCGGATACAACCCGATGGCGACTGATGGCGGAGTTCAAGGCCGGTTACCATTTTTCACTTATAACCCTGGTGCGGTGTGAGATTCAGGCGATTGACCAGCATTGGTCGCTCCACCGGCTGGCGGCGGCGCTGCCTGGGGGAGAACCGGACGAGGCGCTGGCCCGGGAACTGGGGTTCGCACAGGCGGACGCGGGAACAGCCGCTGGCCTGGTTTGGCCCACGGCTGAACCGGCAGAGTGGCAGGCCCTCCTGCAGGCCGCCATCGAGGCGGACCTGGCGGGCCAATTGGCGGCTATCCGGACTCGGCAGGAGAGTTACTTGCGGCGTGAACTGGATCGTATTGACTCATACTTTGAACACTACGAGCAGGAACTCTCCGCGCGCGCTACCCGCAGCAGCAGCGAGAGCGCGAAACTCAAGACCGCTGACCGCCTGACGGCCGCCAAAGCCGAACACACCCGCCGCCGGGCTGATCAAGTGGCCCGCCACGAGATTCGCGTTCAACCACATCTCGATGCGCTGTTGTTGGTCGCCGAACCAGCCTGGCGGGCAAGTCTCCAAGTCGAATTAGCCCATCAGGTCCAGACGCTGGAGGCGCGGTTTGTTCCCCGCGCGCGGCGATGGTTTCGCAGTTAGCGGTTTAGTTCCGCCCCGGGCGGCTATTTCTCCTGCACACGCAGGGTGTATTCTTTGGAGAGGCGGCTGCCAGCCTTGGGCTTGCCGATGGCGTTGTAGTCGTAATCAAACCGGTAGCGGTAAGTGACGCTCTTCGCTCCCGGGGGCACTGGCACCAGCCCTTCCCAGCGGTTGGTCATCAGCAGTGTTCCGCGCATCGGGTAAACCTCGGCCCCGACAAGGATTTGCGCGCGGACGCTGTCCCAGCGCAAGGTTTGTTGGTTGGAGGCCAGGGCGACATCGACAGAATACAGGTTGTTGGGGTTGCGGACCTGCTGCAAGGGCGTCAGATTCGTCACATGGGTGGCGCAACCCGCCAGCAACAGCGGCAGAAACAAGACCGGCAGGAATTTCTTCAACATGGTGAATAACGTGGCAAAGCGCCGAAAACTTGTAAAGATGGATTTTACGTTTGACCCGGTGTGGCAAACACGGTTACTGTGCGCATTCTTAAAGTGAAAGTGAATTGAAGATATGTTTGGGACGATTCGAAAACATCAAACGTGGCTGTGGGCGATTATCATCACAGTCATCATCATCAGCTTTGTCATCTTTTTCTCGCCGTATTCAAAGATGAACGACGCCCGCCGCGGCCCGGCCAGCTATGGGTCAATCAATGGCCAGCGCATTGGCGAGGAGGATTTTGTCAACGCCTGGCGGGAAGTCGAATTGCGATCTTTCTTCATGAGCGGCCGGTGGCCCGACGACCGGGAAAAGAAGAATCTGGATGAGGAGACCTACAAATGGCTGCTGCTGGTTCAAAAACAGAATCAGGCCGGCATTCGAGTCGGCGACGAGGTTGCCGCCCAGACTGCCAGGGGGATGCTCAGTCAGCTTCAGCGAGCCGGGATTACTTCGCCCGAGATCTTCATCAAGCAAGTGCTTCAGCCGCACAACATGGACCTCAATGATTTCGAGCGGTTTGTCCGCCATTACCTCGGCGTTCAGGAACTGATCTCGATCATCGGCCTCAGCGGGAAGCTGGTGACGCCGCAGGAAGGGCGGGCTCTTTATCAGCGCGAGCATGAAGAGTTGGTAACCGAAGCGGTGTTCTTCTCAGCCTCGAATTACCTGGCCAGCGTCTTGACACCGCCCGAGGCGATTTCGCAGTTTTACTCCAACCGACTGGCGAACTATCGCATTCCAGACCGCGTCCAGGTCAGCTATGTGAAGTTTGACCTGGTTGATTTCCTTGCGGATGCCAACCAGGAATTGGCCCGTATGACCAATCTGGACTTGCAGATCGACGAGGCCTATCGCCAAAACGGCACCAATTTACTCCGCGAGCTAAAGGCAGCAACTTTGGAAGATGCAAAGATAAAAGTCCGCGAGGCGAAGCGAAGGGAAATTGAATTGCAAAGCGCACGAAAGAAGGCTGCCGATTTCGCCAACCCGTTGTTTGAAATGGAGCTGCTCCGCGCCGAGAATCTGGACAAATTTGCGAAGGAGAAGGGTCTTACCGTTGGCACCACCGCGCCTTTTGATCGTGAAGCTGGACCAAGAGAACTGGATGTGACAGCCGATTTCGCAACGAAGGCTTTTTCGCGGACGCCGACAGACCCGTTTGCCGGGCCGATTGTGGGCCAGAGCGCCGTGTATGTGATCGCGTTGAACAAGAAGATTCCGAGCGAGATTCCGCCGTTGGAGCAGATTCGCGCACAAGTGGTGGCCGACTATAAGAGTATTCAGGCGCTCACCCGGGCGCACCAGGCCGGCATGGAGTTTTACCCGAAACTCACCAACGAACTGGCCCAGGGGAAAACGTTTGCATCCATCTGCCTGAGCGAGAAATTAAAACCGGTAGCCTTGCCTCCGTTTTCCCTCAGCACCCAGGAACTGCCGGAGGCAGAGGATCGCGCCAGCTTGAATCAACTCAAGCAAGCCGCTTTCAGCACAGCCGCGGGCAAGGCCAGCGGTTTCCTCTGGCCTGACGGAATGGCATTGCAGCGCCTGATGGAGCCGGGCGGTTTCATTCTGTATGTAAAATCCAAGCTGCCGGTCAACGATGCGAAAATGAACGCCAACTTGCCCGATTTCCTCCGCTACCTGCGCCAGAACCGGCAGAGCGAGGCTTTCAACGCGTGGTTCGGCAAAGAAGCCAAGCAAGGCCTGAGCGGTATTCCCGCTTTGCAGCCGTCCCAGCCGCCACCAGCGATCGGTTCGGGCGCGAAGTCTAAGAAGTCCTGATCCGGGCAAGGGTCTGAACCGTGGATGAGACCATCCGCGAGATTCTCCCCCAGTGGCAGGCGGCTCGGACCACCGTTATTTCGAACGGAAGGTCCGTCTGCCGGCTAGAACAAGAAGACTGTGATTGCCACCATAAAACTTTCTGCCCCGTCCACACGCGAGTTCTGGGAAATCCCGATTTTGCATGAGGACGACTGCCTGCTTGCGCTCGACAAACCGAGCGGTTTGCTCACGTCGTCCGACCGCAGCAACTCGAATCGTCCGAACCTGGTGAAACTCCTGCATGCTGCCATCGAGCGCGGTGCGGCTTGGGCAACAGAAGGCGGGCGGACATACCTGGCGCCTGCCCACCGGCTTGATTTCGAAACGAGCGGCGTGATGCTGCTGGCGAAAAGCAAACCAGTGCTCATTGCGCTGGCCAATTCCTTTGGCACAGGCAAGCCAGGCAGAAAATATGTGGCGCTGGTGCAGGGTTCGCCCGCCGAGGACCGATTTGAAATCGATGCCAAACTGGCGCCGCACCCGGCGAGAATCGGGTTAATGCGGATCGATCCAAAGCGAGGCAAACGTTCATGCACGGTTTTCGAGGTTATCGAAAGGTTCTCCGGCTGGACCTTGTTGAGGTGCGAACCGGTGCCGGACCGCGCCCATCAAATCCGCTCCCACCTCCTTTCCGTGGGTCTGCCGGTCGTTGGGGATGGACTTTATGGCGGCTGGCCCTTGCTGCTTTCGCGACTAAAGCCCAATTATCGGCTCAAACCCGATTGCACCGAACGTCCGCTGATCGACCGGGCAGCGCTCCATGTCGAAGCCTTCGCGCTGTCCCACCCCGTCACCCATGAGCCCATTACCATTACGGCCCCCTGGCCGAAAAACCTGAGGGTGGCGGTGAAATACCTGCGCCTGTATTCGCCCCCGTAGGACTGCTTGTCTCGCCTCGTTTGGCGTGTTGCGCGCGGCGCGCTACCCTGGGGTCCGCAGCCCAACACCCGTCCAACCCTGAATGGGTTGCATCCCTCAGCCCAGCCCAGCGGGCACAAACGATGCAACCCATTCAGGGTTGAGGCCCCTATCGGTCGCCCACCCGGGGTAGCTCTCCGCGAGCAACCCCGGGCTGAGGGATATAATCCTTTCAGGATTGGGATCGGGCAACGGACATTCCGGTCAATCCTCAGGCATCAGGAGACTCGCACAAGCTCAATTCCCCCACGACTGGCGCAAACGCCTGCTGCGGTGAGCGTGCGTAGCCGAAAAACTTCTCGGCGGGCGGCTCTTTCAGGGTGCTGGGATCAGACGCGGCAGCCCA
>JBAXTC010000290.1:0-8671 GCA_037130375.1 Verrucomicrobiota bacterium
AGCATCGCCCAGGAAGTGCGCACGGTTTTCGCTTTGCGCCTCGATGCGGACCCGGCACCTCCGAATGTTGCCGACCTGGCGCGCATTTTGCGGGAATCGTAACTGTTCAGGTCCGAGCGTGGGGCAGACATCCGGTCCAATGCCGCTAGGATTTGACCCTCCTCATCCCGGAGGGATGGCCGACAATAGCCCTTATGGGGAGTTCCCCATAAGGGCTATTATCGCATGTTCCTACGGGACAAAGGCTTGGACCGGTTTCGCGGGTATTCTTGAGAATGAAATCCTACTGGCATTGGACCGGAGGTCTGCGCGGCACTTGAACAGTTACAGTGAATCAATGAATCAAGCGTGCACAGCCATTATTTTCGCTGGTAAACGACGACGACTGCGGCTGGTGGATTTGTGATGCCCACCAAGAAGCCTTGCCGCATCAACTCGGTGCCGGTGTACTCGACTCTGGAGCCCGGCTCATCCAAGCGTTTTAGCTCGTAGCGCGCCTCGGGACGAAGCCCCAGCAGCTTGAACCGGGCGGATTCGTAAACACTGTCGGCGCGCCGGAACGCCTGTATCATGCCGGTGCCCTTTTCCGGATCATCGAACTGCCACGCCATCCAAGCAGTTTGAGCAACACTATAAGGCGTCAACGGGTAGTAGTCGCCGAGGTAATTATCGGCATAGCCGCGCCAGTCGTTTACTATTCGGCGCAACGACTCGTAATCCAGGTTGCGATCTCGCATGTCCCAACAGGCGATGAAGAGCGGACAATCCATGGCGCTAATGAGCTCGTAGGGGTCGGTCTGGTGAGTGCCCGTGCCATGATACGGCAGCCAAAACGATAACCCATAGGTATGCCCCTGGTTGCCAACCGGGTCTTGAATGCAATCGCTGCGCAGGAATGGCAATGATCGCCGCATCGTTTCCAGGTCATTCCGGTGACCGCCCGAAGCACACGAATCAATCAACATTTGCGGGTGGCGGCGGCGCAACTCGTCCCAATAGGCCAGGTAACCGGTCACATAGTGATTTTCGGTGGTCCCCTGCCGGTCCTCGGCGTCATTGCTTCGCCAGAACGAGAGCGGATCGATATTGTAATCCTGCCGGTAAAGATCGATGCCCTGTTGCGTGATCAACTGGTCAATGTGGTCCGTCAGCCAGGTGAGTGCTTCAGGATTGCCTAAATTCAACAGGGTGCCTTTGAGCAGCCAGTCCGGGTGGTTATCCGCCAGCCACGTCCCCGCCGTCACCCGCTCCGGCTCGAACCAAACGATCGACTTGACCCCGAGTGAACGGCCAAAATCCGTTATGGAGCGTAATCCACGAGGGAACCGGTTCGTATCGACTTCCCAGGTTCCGGTGTTGGGCCACCCGGTTTTGTTCACGTACCAGCCAGCGTCCATCCACCAGTAGTCCGGCTTCAGGCGCTCATCGATATACCGCTGGATGAAGAACTTCTGGTTTTCTTCGTTTGCATTAATCATCTCGGCGAACTGATGCGAGCTGCACGGTGTCAGCAATGGTCGGGAAAGCTGTCCGTTTACGCGCGGAAGGTTGTGGGCCAACATCCAGTGCCGCCAAACGTTTTGGGATCGCAACCAGTCCCCTTTCCAAAACTGCATCACGAGGAGCGGCGTACGAATCTCCTCTCCGGGCTGCAATCGGAGTCGCGTCAACTCCTGTCCCGCGCTGACCTGCAACCCATTCCCCGCGTCCCGTGTGAATTCAGCCGACCACTGCCCGGGCCAGCCAATCACGATGATTTGTCCTTGTTCACCCCATTCAATGTTAAAGTAGGGAAAAACGGCTCCCAAAGGCCGGCCACCGGGCGGAGCGTAGCGTTGCTTGGAGCCTGGTTCGAGGGTCGTGGTGAGCGGCTCAAAATCATCGGGGCGAACGAATGTGCCTTTCTGATGATGAAGCACGAACTCCCGGTTCCCACTGCGCTCCAAATGCACGTCCAACCCGCGGATATCCGAGAGGATCGGCGTGCTGGAGGTTCCGTTGTTCTTAAAATAGACCGTCCACTCGACGGTGGGAAAGTCGTTGTATTGGACGGCCACAGCGCGGACGTTTAATCCCGTGACCGGATCTGCGTAAGTGAGCGTGCGTTGAGTGCGGTTTTCATCCAGCTTGTGAATCTCCCGCTGCACGGGCCATTTGGCCAGCCACTCTGACGATGGTCGATCCTGATAGACGAAGGAAAACGGCGGCTGCGTGTCGTATGCCTGACGCAACGGTCCTTCAATAGTCGGCAGGTCTCCCAGCCAAACTTCGGTCCCATCCTCTAAGACAACTTTAGCGTCGAACCATGCCGCCTGGTCCAGGATGTGCCCGTCTCCGGCGTCATTGACCTGCAGCGTGAATTGGCTGGCGCCCTTTAGATCGATGGCCACCGGCTGGCCGGCCATGCCCTCACGAAGAATCTCCGATTTGAACATCGGGTTCTGACCAACGACGACCTGGAAAATGACCGAGCCATGACCACCTGTCGTTTCCGGATTGCTATCCACGCCGGCGATGGCTGAGAGCGTCTTGCCGGGGCCTGCCAGCGAAACGACGACACGGCTGGGCGCATGGCAGAACAGGCCATGCGCATACTCCTGCTGCCCCAGCTTAAGCGGCTGGCCCGAGAGCGAATTCTTGTTTTTCTGAAATGGCCGCGGGGCGTGCTGCTCCAGCACCAGCACCCCGGGGGTTGCTTTTCTGCTCTCGGCCTGGCCCGAGAATTTCGCTTCCGACCACGCGCGCAATTCTGAAAACTCCTCCGGTGTGGGTGCGATGCCCTGAACGCGCCCGAGCGGCAGGAGAAAGCATGCGGAGGTGACGACGGCCATGGAAAGGTTTTTTGCAGTTGTCATAACATAATAACTAATCTGATCATAAAGCTTACCAAGAGAATCACTCATACCCAAAGGTTTTCAACTGGGAATCGAAATCCTTCGGCAAATCCGCCAACGGCCGGTCGCGGCCAACCGAGGCGAAGTGCAACAAATTGCGCAAGAGTTGGTCGGCCACCGGATGGGTTCCCAAGAGCTCGCGGATATGGAGGGAATTGAGCACGAACCGGCCCTGACCTAAGGGATAAACCGCAACCATGAAACCGGAGGAATAGTCGATCGAAGCGTTGTTGGCGGCGCAGACGGTCTCGGTTGGGGCATCCTGATCGGCAAAGACCAGGTCCGGAATGATCTCGCGGTAATAGGTATAGTCCAGCATTCCGGTCGGCAGGCCCGCAAAGATGGGATGGTTGCGGGCCCACTCATCCTTATGATAAAGCCAGCCCATCAGGCCCTTCAAGGTTCCCTTCCTGGCCAGTGGCAGCCAGCCGAGCGGTTGGTCGCCTTTCTTGAACACCTCAGGGGCGAGGAACACAACGGTCGAGCCTCGCGCCACGTGCTGAAGCAGCAGCTCGAAGGCCTGCGCGCCACCAGGAGTTGGCGGTTTGGCAGATGCCAGGATGACCTCAGGAACTGTCTGTTCCGGCACAAACTGCCGATGCCTGAAGCCCTGGTCATCGAGCCATTTGGCCAGACTAGTATCCTCGCTCCACTGAACCACCTCCGTTGGGAGGGACACCGCTTGCGGACGCTCGGCCACATAAAACTCAGTCTCGCCTCCCGCCGCCGCCGCGCCTTCCTCGAAGCTGGCCACGAAGCGATACTTCCCCGGCGGCCCATCGAGCACCGCGTCCTCCCCAAGAACCACCTGGGAAAAAGCCGCCTCAGGCTTGGTTCCTCGCTCCCTGATATTGACTGGAATTCGAGTTTTCCAGACCACTTTATTGTCTGGGGCAAAGACTTGCAGTAGGGCAAAATAGGAGCCTGACGCAAGCACATCTTCGTTGGCGAGGACCGCCTCCAAACGGACGCGCGCGCCCCGATAGAGATTAACCGGCTCGACAAACAAGCACCAACGCAAGGGCGCCCAAGCGTCGAAGAGGGCATCGATAGTGCCGGGCTTCAGCTCGCGGAAGGTGGTGAACAGGCCCTCGCCGCTCATACCTTGGTCCACCGTGCCTGTGAGGCTATGGCCGATGAGGTTTGGATTCGCACGAAGAGCATTCAAGCCGAGCAGCCGCTGCCCTGCCATCTTGCGCAGGCTGGCCATAAAAAAGTCTTCCGGCCGACCAAACACCGCATCCATCTGCCAGCGGTTCCAGTCAACCAAGAACTTCTCGAGTTTGTCACGATAGAACCTGGCGTCCTCAAGGTTGGGCTTGCCCCACTGTTCGTATTGCCGCACCACCCGGACCAAATCCACAGCGCTGCCAATGCCGTATTCGGACACGAAAACCGGTTGGGGGGCGCCGCCCAAAGTGCGCAGGGTGCGAATGATCTCGGCCGTGTGCGGCGCTCGTTGATAAGGGTGTTGGTCACTCAGAACATCCTCCCACACTGCCGACCCTGGGTTGCTCAGGCTGCCGATGGCGTTGGTCGCGCGGCCCATGGTCTCGCAATTCGAGTAGCGGCTGAAGCGAGTGGAGTCGGGTTTAGATCCTGGGGGGAAAAAACCATAGCTCCAGGGTCCGGCCGGATTTGCACTGTCCAGGAAATCGCCGGCGGCGGTGTAAGCCGTTCCCTGCGGGTCGCGGAGGATGGCACGCAGGCCGGTGGTGTCACCACCATGAGAGCCATTGCCTGAACCGACCACAAAATCGATGGTGTCACCTTTGGCCACCAAAAGCTTTCCTGCATAAGCGGCCGAATTGCTGCCGCCGTTCAAATTCAACCAACTCCCAAAGATCTGCTGTTCGCCGTGGAGGATATGAACATCCGTTGTGGGCTGATTACCCAAACCGTCAAAACTGGCACTCACTTCATATTCTCCGGTCCCTGGCGCGGTCCACCGGACAGCGCTTGCTTCGGCAGCCGGTCCAGGATGCAGGGCAAGCTGCCCTGGCGGCCAACTCGCCCACGGAGCCGATAGTTCCTTTGCCGCAGAATTGTGGGTGACATTCGGGTCCGATCCGCCAGGAGAGCGCCACACCTGAAGGCCAGCCAACTCGCTGCGCGCAGCAATGTCGAACCGTCCGCTGTTCAGCATCACCACTCGGCTGTCGTCGAGCGTCCGCACCCATGGCAGTGTGGCAACGGCATGCCGGAAGACCGGGCCATCCCCCGTTTCATTGAGCAGGCCCCACATGACCAAACTCGGGTGGTTACGGTCCCGCCGGATCATCTCGGAGACAGACTGGTCAAAACGCTTCGTCATCTGCGGCGAGTCAGCCAAACACCACCCGGCGTAAGATTCCTCATAGACCATCAACCCGATTTCATCGCAGAAGTCCAGTTGGGACCGCGTTGGCACGCCCGCAATAAAGCGAATCGCATTGAACCCCATGACTTTGACATTCAGCAAGTCGCGGCGGAGAAAGTCCGGGTCCGGGGGCAGTTGCAACCCGATCGGACAGTGATTACCCGTATGCGAGCAGCGCAGAAAGATACGCCGTCCGTTTAGCCGAAAACAGCCATCCTCGAAACGAAAGTCGCGGAACCCGCACCGAACCGAGTGTTCATCGATCGAGGCCGAATTCTCCTGAGCGACACGCGCCGTGACCCGATAGAGATAGGGATCGTTAAGGTCCCAAAGGTGAGGCTGAGCGATGAGCAATTGCGCTTCAACGAGCGTATCACCGAGTGGCAATTGGCGGGTAAGTCGTTGGGATACAAGCGTCTCGCCGCTCGCCGCAGGGGCAGCGGTCAGTTGCAGATCGACGTCAACGGGGTGCTTGGAGGAATTGCGCAGGATCACCTGGACCCGAACAATGCCTGTTTTTGGATCGGGCCGGACGAACAGGTCGTCCACACGCACCGCCGGTGCGAGAATCAATTCAACCGAGTCCACAAGGCCGCCGTGGTTGTAGGAACTGCCGCCACCGTAGGGAATGGCCTTGTTGCGAGCTGGAGTCTCCCGCAGCACCATCCCATCAATCGGCTCGTTGGAAGGGTTGATCACGCGCACAGCGACCAGATTGGTAGTATTGGGTTTGATCGCATCAGTGACATCGAGCAGGAAAGGGGTTTCGCCGCCCTCGTGGCTGCCAACGGCCAAACCATTAACCCACACCTCGGCTTGATAATCCACAGCCCAACAGCGCAACAAATATCGTCCGTCCGCGTGCGGATTGGCTGGCGCGAGGAATTCGCGCCAATACCACGCCACGCCATGATAACCGGGAAAGGCGTCCTGAATGATCCAAGGCACCTGCGTGGGGAGGGCCTCGGTGCGCGGGGCGGCGAACCAGCGCTGGTCCCGACCGACGTTCTTCGGATCAGTCGCCAGCCGCCAGCCAGGACCATCGAGACTCAACTGAGAGGACGATAGCACCGGCGTTGGGGTGCCGGCGATGCTGGTCAGAATCACAGATAGCACCATGGTCGCGAGCAGCGACCATCGGAGTACGCACGATTTCTTAACTGTCACCATGTACCATGTTGATGTCATTGGTTTCATTGCGCTGTGGTTCTTTTTCTTCGCACAAACGGACCTTGATCGCCAATGGTTTTCAGCAGAACTCATCCGTTTTTCCGGCGCCGAACGAAATCAAGACCATTCCCATCCTCGGCTGACCCTTGGGATTGATGCGTGAAACATCCGGGGAATCGAACTGACCGGACGCGACAAAGACTTGAGGGCTGAATTCTTGATAAAATGATATGTTTTTGAGCGAAAAAGATGAGCTTGCTTGCTCGATTCATGAAATACTTACATCCATGTTTCTAGTAACTCTAACTTCTAGTAACTGCCTTTATAAGAGCATTCGACTTCCATTGCTTTGGAGTTGCTGCCGGCACGAGTCTGCAGTTAGTCGGAATCTCTCTCCACCAGCGTAAAGGCACAATAACGACCAAAACAAAACCAACGATCAATCCACATCTGAACTGACTGAATGTATGAAGACTAATCTCAAAGCAATCACATTAGGCTCATCTCTTTTAATTCACATCCTCTTCGTGGCGTCGGTCCAAGCCGTGCAGCCACCTAGTCAAAACCTTAAGGTCTGGATAAGCGCCGATGTCGGTGTGAGCACCAATGTCGATGGCAGTGTCACCGCTTGGGCCGACCAGTCGCCTACGGTGGTAGCCGGCGGTTTGGCGCACGACGGCATTGCCCTGGGCCTCGGGGTGCCTTATCTGACGCAGCGAACCTTTACCAGTGGTTCGCACGCGGTGATTCGTCTCGATGGCGCCTCAGGCTTCGCTTTGGACAACGTGCTGGACGCGACGACGCCGGCAGTGAGCGTTTATATCGTGAGCAGCGTCAGCAACTCTGCCACTGGCGGCACTTTCGTTGGCAATACCAGGCCTCCGTTCGGGTATTATCTTGGCCTCGGCACAAACGGCGCCGTGCGATGGCACACCGGCACGCCGGAACACGACATCTCGGGAGCGGTCCTGGCGTCCGATACGCCTTATCTGGTGGAGTCCACCTTCAAGGATACTATCAAGACGCTTTATCTCGGCGGGGTACTACAGGGCAGCTCAACGGGTCAAGCGCTGACTTATGCGACGTGGGCTGCGCTGACCGTAGGCGCTTGGGGGACTTTTCCCAACACCACCGTTGACGACACCAACCTGCTGGACGTCACCTTGAATGGATTCCTCACAGGCGATGTCGCTGAAGTTCTCGTTTATGACGCCGTGACAGACGCCCAGCGTTTGGCGGTGGAGGCATACATTTACCAGAAGTATTTTGCGGTGACCACCGGTGCGGTGGTGATTGCCAAACAGCCGGCCACTCAGCAGGTCAATGAGACACAGCCGGTGACTTTCGCAGTGAATGCCAACGGCGCCCCGCCACTCACCTATTACTGGTTCAAGAATGGAGTATCCGTTCCCAACACCAACGGGCCGATTTACACGATCAATGCCGTCAGCCGAACCGATGCCGGGCCTTACACCGTGATAGTTAGCAACTCCATCAACAGTATCTTGAGCTCGGTTGCTACCTTGACCGTGATCCCGGACACCAATCCGCCGGTGATACTTTCAGCCGATCGCGATTTCATCAACCCCGACCAAGTGATGGTGGTGTTTTCAAAATCAGTCTCGGCAGCGACGGCTACGGCGGCAACCAACTATTCAATTAACAACGGCATCGTGGTCAGCAACGCAGTGTTTGGAGCGACGCCGAACACGATTGTGTTGACGACCTCGGCCATCAATTTTGGCCCAGCCTACGTTCTCACTGTCAACCATGTGCAAGACTTGGTCGGCAACATCATCCCCGCCAATTCGCAGCATGTGCTGGCAGTTCCAGATCCGGATGCCCTCATTCCCACCTTCAATCTAAAGATGTGGCTGCGCGGCGATGTGGGAGTGACGGCTGATGCGAGCGGAGTCATTTCGGCTTGGGCTGACCACCAGACGGGTAGCCTGCCTAAAGACGGAACGCCCGTAGGCGCGCCGATCCTGGGCCAGGACGCCTTTCCTAACGGCCCCCACCCAGTCGTCCAGTTTGATGGCGCTTCCACCGGCTTCAATCTGGCCAATGCTACGGACATGCATTTGAGCGATATGACCTTTTATATGGTGATGAGCCTGTCCAGCGACGCGATTAGCCAAGTGATGCTCGGGAATTACCGGAATGTGGCCGGCTGGGCCTTGGGCATTAGCGACAGCACGTTCGATCGCGTGAAATGGTTTACCGCGCCGCCCAACAGCTTGGAACCGGC
>JBAXTC010000291.1:0-8659 GCA_037130375.1 Verrucomicrobiota bacterium
CGCCGATCGAGATCGATTATTATCAGCATGGCGGCATTGTGCCCTACGTGCTGCGACAGTTGCTCGCCGGGGCATGATCCTCCTGCGACGCCTGCCGTACGGGCCTTGACCATCCGTTAGTTGATCAAGGGCTCGAGATGCTTGATTGACCGCTCGGCCTGCTCGATCGTGCCGCATTCGACCGAGAGGACGATGTCGCGCGGGCAATCCTTGCGGATGATCTGGATGACCTTCTTCCAGTCGATCACCCCTTCGCCGCAGGCGCAGCCCACGGGTGTCCCGGTCACTTTGCCGCGCTCGGCGCCGCCTTGCTCGATCGAGATGTCCTTGGCGTGCAGATGAACGAGGCGCTTAACAACGCGCTTGAGCCATTTGTAAGGATCCTCACCGCACAGGAATGCGTTGCCGGTATCGAAATTGATGCCGATGCTCGGACTCTTGACCAGCTTCTGAATCCGGTCCAGTCCGTCAGGATGTTTGCTGTACTGCTGATGGCATTCCAGGCCGATGAGGATGCCGCGCGGCTCGGCCAACTTGGACGCTTCCATCAGTGTGTAGCGCATCAGGACGAAGTCCTCGGCCTCGGTGGTCCAGGTTGGCTTCATGCCTTCGTCGGTATTGATGACCGGCGCGCCGCACTCGGCGGCGAACCGGACGGCTTGCTTGAGATACTCGGTGCCGATTTCGGGCTTGCATAGCGTGGTGTGAGACGAGAGCCCCGAAAGCTTCACTTTGGCTTTCTCACACGCGCGCTTGATCCGCAACGGGTCGTCGAGCATCGAGACACTGTGGAAGTAGCCGGCTTCGCTGAGCAGCTCGCGGCCCCAATGGACCATGGGCTCAACGTGTGTGTAGCCGAGTTCGGCGGCTTTATCAACGCCCCATTCGAAGGACTTGTCGTGGTGACGGATGAATTCAAGGTTAATGCCAATGTTGATTTTGCTCATAAAGGGAAGTGGAGTGATGGAGTGATGGAGTAATGGAATGATGGAGTAATGGAATGATGGAGTGATGGAGTGATGGAGTGATGGAGTGGTGGAGTGGTGGAGTGACGTGCTGGGGGTTACTTTGGTTGTTTGTCCCATAATTCGCAGCGCTGGCGGATGAATTCTGGGGACTTGTGTTCGGCATAGACCGTGAGCAGGTAGCTCAGGTTGAACTTGTCGCCGGCGGAATACTCCAGCGGCTTCTTGTCGAGTCCCTGCGTGGCCGACATATACGCAAACGGGTCGAGCATGGTGAAGAAGAAGCCGTCGCCGCGGGCGTTGTCCGGCCGCCCGAACATCGCCAGCATCACCTCGCGCCCGTCCATCAGGCCGGAAACGCTCGTCCAGCGGGCGGCAATCACGTTCTGGGTGTTGTTGCCGACGTAAGCCTGGTCAGCGGAGTTCTGGAATTTGGCGGCGTGATTGAAAGACTCCGGCAGGCGCAGGCCCAGCCCGTTGTAATTCGGACCGTGGAGGGTCACTTTGTTGGCGTTCGGTCCGACACCGAATGCCGACTCCCAGCGGAGGGCGACTTCGCCGCTCTTCTCATCGATGGTAACCGTGATCGTGCGCTGCTCAACGAGCAGGGCAGCGGCCAGGGAATCAGGCGCGGTCCTATTGGTTGGCGCCACCCAGTGGACCAGCTCGGTGAACGACGCGACCGGCCCACTCTCGGTGGTCATGCCCGTAGTGTGCCGAAGCAGCGCGATGTGCTTCTCAACGCCCACCGCGCCTCGCTCCTCCCAGAAGTTAGTCCCGTTGACGTAGCACGCATACATCATCCCGTGATGGTGCAGATGGTCCGGCGGCGAGTCGCGCAGGACATTCTCGCCGCGCAACGTGTAAAGCTCGCGCACGTAGGGTTTGAATTGATTGGTGGCGAACGCATACACGAGGAGCTTGTGGTCCTTATAGCGGATTTCCAGCTCTCCGCGCTCCGGCTTCGTGTCGATGCTGATGGGCGAGTCCGCCGCGGTGGCGGCGGTCCCGAGGGCAAGGAGCAGCGCAAGCCCCAGGGCTGGCGGACGGCAGATCAAGGTGCGAATGGTTTGCATTGAATCACTTGGTTGCGGGTTGAGCGGGCGGCGGCGCCACGGGCGGGAGACCGGCGGCCCACGCGCAGCCGCGCCGGTAAAGTTCCTGCACGGCGGGGAAGCTCAGGGCGTTCACATCGTGCCCGAGCACGCAATGAAAAGTCCTGCCCAAACCGTAATTGGACGCCAAAGCCATCGGGTAGAGTTTGCCATCCAGTTTGGATTTGGCTTGGGCGATAACCTCGATGGGATGATCGCCAATCAGACAGGTGTAAAGCTCGTCTTGCGTGTCGAAATCCGCCATCCCGCGAACAATGACGTGCTCGGGCTGGACCAGTTCCACGCGAAACGGACCATAAGGATCGTGCTGCCGCTTCCCGGGCCCGGGGTTCGCACCAAACCAAGTCCGCCCCGCGATGTTCCCGAATTCCGGCCATTCGCCAAACCATGCGCCACACGCAAAATGCACGAGCGCCACGCCTTTGCCGCCTTCGACAAACTTGCGCAGGTTCGACTGCGCGCCCGGCCCCGGTCCCGGTTGCTGCCAGTTCTGCCAATGCAGCAGGATAAGATCGTATTTCTGGAGGCCGGTCGAATCAATGAACTCCGGGTCTTCGATGGTAAAAACCTCGAGGCGCGGGTCTTTGCGCAGCGCATCCGCCAGCACCGGCGCCGTTTGTCGCCATAGATGGCCTGGGTAATCCACGCCCGTGACCAGCAAAATGCGAGCCTTGTCCTTTGTGGGCGTCGTCCCCGATGCAGGAGCCCCGCTCACCCAGCCGCCGCCCAAAATCACCAGGACCGACCACAGAATCCCCAGCCCGAAAATTCTATATTTCGTCCGACTTGCCAACTTATCAGTGTTCATTAGTGTCTATTTGTGGCTAAGCCGTTTTTCAGATCAGTTTGGTCCGGCCCGGCACGGGCACGGGGTAGCTCCCGTTCGCTTCCGGTTTGGTCGGCGGCTCCATGCCGTCATGGCAATCCTCGGGCTTGGGCGGGTAACAGAAGTCCGACTTGTTGACCTCTTCCCATGAAACTTCCTTGCCGGTGTAACAGGAAATCTGACCCATCACCCCGATCATGGTGCTGCGCGCCATGTAATCTCCGCAGTTGATCGGATTGCCCGAGCGGATAGCGGCGAAGAGCTTATCGTGCTCGATTTGGTAAGGGTCACATTGGCCCTGCCAGCGCCAGTTGGTTTCCCCCCAGATCCGGCAGTTCAATACCGATGCCTTGCCTTTGCTGCCGGAGACGATACTCGAGCTCTCATCATAGCAACCCCCGGTGGTGCGGCAAAACGCATAGACCCGCACCCCCTGGTCAAATTCATACACGACCGAGTGATGATCGAAGACATCGCCGTAGAGGGGTTCCACCATAGTCGAGCGGCCAGCGAGGCCGTGGCATTTGATAGGCACGGTGTTGCCGAGCACCCAGCTTGAGCGATCCAGGTTATGCACCAGCGACTGCGGCACATCGTCCCCCGACAACCAACGAAAGTGGTATTGGGTGCTGCACTGCCAATCCAGTTCGCTGTACTCCGGCTTGCGCTCTGTCACGCGGTAGGGCGCGCGCAGGAAGTTTTCCTCGAGGCTCACGACGTTGCCGATTGCTCCGTCGTGAATTCGGTTCACGGTCTCGATGTAGCCGGTGTGGAAACGACTCTGCAGCCCGGAAACAATGCACAGTTTCTTTTCATGGGCCAGTGAGCATGCCTTTTGCATGAGCTTGATCCCGAGCGGGTCGATGCCATGAGGCTTTTCCACAAATACGTGTTTGCCCGATTGAATCGCTGCCATCGCGTGAAACGGATGAAACTTCGCCGCATTGGCGATCACCACCACGTCCGAAGCCTCAATCACATGCTTGTAGCCATCAAACCCGGTGAAGCAGTGGGCGTCGTCCACCGTGACTTGTTCGCCTTTGGCCTTCTTGATCTCGTCGCGCGCGTCATTGATGCGGTCGCGGAAAATATCACACATAGCCACCAGCCGCGCCCCGGGGTCGGCGCTCAACGCCTGGCCGGCGGCGCCCGTATTACGGCCTCCGCAGCCGATCATCCCGACTTTGATGATGTCGCTCCCCGCCGCGTGCGCGTTACGGCTGAGCTCGAACGTGCCGATGGCCGCGGCAGACGCCGCGACCGTCGAGGTTCTGAGGAAATCCCGGCGGGTGATTGCAGGTGAGGGAATGGTTGCGTTGTTCATACCTGAATTAAGTGCTTCTGTGCGATAGCCAATCTTAGCGATGCTTGTCTAAAAACTTGCTCGATTGCCTGCTCATAGTGCGGCATTGGTCGCCGGTGTAAAGAGTTTACTTTTCTTCCGACTATTGCTTTGCCACCGTTTTGATGTCGTTCTCGCCCTTAAGCCGCACCGTGATAAACCGGTTCGGCTGGTAGGGAACTTTCACGGACGTGGCGGTCGAAGAGAGCTTCGCTTTGTCATCTTCCACTCCGTTGCACAGATACGCCTCTTTCACCCGAAACTTCGGCAGCCTCAACTCGGCTTCTCCGAACTTTCCGGCGACTTCCCGCAGACGCACGATATAGCCGCCGCCATCCTCAGCTTCCTTGAAGGTCACCATCTGCAAATTCGGCGCATCGAGGGTAAGGAACGAGCCGGAGCCTGCCGGCATCGGACGGCCCGCCTGCGCGATCTGCGCCGAGAACGAGGACAGGAATGGGTAGGCAATGACCGGCGCGCGCGTATCCGCATCGAATCGCGCCAATGTCTCGCGGCTCAAGTCCTTCCCGCTGGTAATCGAGTAGTGGAACACAAACCTCCCGCCTTGCTGCGCGCGGTAGTTGGTGAACCAATAGTTGTTCAGCGCATAGGAATAGACGTGACCGTTTGAAATCGGCAGACGCTCCAGCCATTGGCCGCGGTTGATGTCCGTGAGCGTGGCAAGCGGCGCGTCCGGCGTGGACCACGCCACCGAAAACGCCCCGTCGCTGATATGCACCAGGTTCTGCGGCGTAAACCATTCCCGGCACGCCCCGGGCAATTGATCGTCGTTGGGCCGGCACCACCCGTTTTGAATCTGATACTCAAACGCCGGCTTGTCGGCGGCAAACGGGAAGGCGAAATAGACCGCTTCCTTGGCCCGCGTTTCCGTCTTTTCGAGCGTGTTAACGATATCAACGCGTTGAATCTTGTCGTAAAGCAGATACTCGCTCCGGACGCTCGGCGTATTCCTGGCCTTGGTGGCCACCACAATGCGTTGACCCAACGGCGTTTTCACGCTCTCGACAATCTCAGCCGACACCGGGGTGTCGATAATCAACTTCGCCGGTGCCGACCCAAAGGTGAAGTTCAGAATGAGCGACCCCTCGCCGCCGCTGACATAGACATATTGGTTCAGCTTGTAAGGCGCCTTCCGGTCCAGCAATTCGCGGTTTGCGGTCTTATCAAACAGGCTCGCCAAACCGCCGGTCTGCGTGTCCACCGTCAGCCGATAATACTGATTCTCGATGGTGTCGCCGGAACTCTTCTCGTTCCCTTTGAACGTCGCCGGGTTCAAGCTCCGCAGGGAATAGCCCCGATAACCCATCGGCGGAACATTCTCCGCGAGAAAGCGCACTTTCCGAAAGCCGTCCTTCTCGAAGATCACGTCCATCGGCACAGGCCGGTTGTCCGTGAGATCAACCAGTTGCTGCCCACTGTCGATCTCCACTTCGAGCGGTTCGGTGCGCGGCCAATTCTGCCAGTTGAACGCGATGATGCTGCTGCCATCCGCAGCGATTTGCTGGCAGAGCCGGTTGTTGGCCCGCGCCAGCAAGTTCCGCGCGTCAAGATTGGCGCGTGTGGCGTAACCTTCCTTGATTTCCCATTGCCGCGTCACAAACTGCCGGTCGGGCTGCGATATGCTGTTGTGCGCGCCCCAGGTGTGTTCATCATAAAACATCACGTTGCGCCAGGCACTGCGGAAATCCTCCGCCGGATAGCGGTTCCGCGGCTCAAAAATCGTCGCGAGCGTGGCCGCCGTTTCCGCCGCCGGCAAAATCTGCTGCGTGCGCCGGTTCAGCGTTGTGGCCTGGGCGCTTGACGCCACGCCGTCCTCCCAATACGCTCCGCAATCGCCGCGCCGCACCGGCAGCCGGTCTTTGAAGTGCTTCTCGATGTAGTTGAAGTAGTCCGCATCTGACGCCACAATGAGTTTCGGATACTCGTAATCCTGGTTCCACCGCTCGATGACCGGCGCCTCGGCAGTCTCGGGAACCGCCGCGTTATCCACGTAAGCCCCGTAAATCATGACGGCGTCCGGCGCGTAATCGTCCCGCGTGTAACGCACCAGAAACTGCGGCACGCTGCTGTTCAAATAGTCAAAGCTCGAGACCGGCCCGCCCCAGCCTGGCCCCGTCAGCCGCTTCAACTGCACGTAGCTCCGCGCATACCACATGAAAATCATCTCCCCGTTCATCCCTTCCCAATAAAACGGCGAGTCCTCGTTCAGACCACTGCGATACAGAATCGGGGCGCGGCTCTGGTTGCTGCCGTTCGAGAACCCTTTGATGCCCACGTCCGTGAAGAGCGTCGGCAAAAACCAACTGTGCGACGGCGCATCCGTGATGCAGGCGAAATCAAAGTTGGCACCCCGTTCCCGATGCAGCCGGTGCGTAAAATACATCGCCCGATACAACTCTTCGCCCGAGCAGACGCCCGTCATCAGGTTCAGATACAGCGCGTTGATATTGGCCCGCCCCTTGTGGGCCAAATCAAAGAACTGTTTGCGCCAGGCCGGCGCGCGGCAATCCAGGTAGTTCTCTACCAGCCACGAGGTCTCGAAGTTGAACTTGTAAAACGGGTATTTCGCCAGCACATCAAGCACCGTGTCTGTATTGCGATTGTCCAGCTCGTTGACATGCGGCTGAAGGTCCGTGTAGCCGACATCGTTGTGGACTTTCGGGCAGATGAAGACCTTCCATTGCTTGGCCGGCGTCACATCCTGCTCCACTTGCCGGGTCTGGCCATCCAGGCTCAACTTCACGCTGGCCTTCCCGGCGCAAACCCCAGCCGGAATCTGTATCACTTCAGACAACAGTCCGAAGTCGTAAGCCGCGTTGGTGAACGTCGTTCTGAATGATCGGTTCCCCAACCGCACCGTCGCCTTTCCGGATTGAAACCGCTTTTGAAATGGCGCGATTAACCGACAAATCTCCATCAGCTTGCCACCCTCTTTCCGAAAGAAAATCGTTGGCTCAAGCCGCAGCTTCTCCCCGGCCCCGCTATTGTCCCCGGCCTTCCTGAACGTCACCGCGTCGTACTCCATCCCGCCGACCCCCAGCGGAATCACCGTGACCTGGTTCCCCGCCGCTTTAAGCCACGCCCCTGAAATCGGCACCGCAAGATGTTGCTTCGCCAGCAGCATCGAATTGCCCTGCTCGCCGTCCACCGATTTCTTCGGCGTCGGCTGCACCGGGAAAATGCCCAGCTTATCGTTGACCCGAATCTCGAGCTGCCGTGGCGCCCCCGCGGGATAGACCAAATCAAGCACCATCTCATAGTTGCCTTGCGGCGGCTCGCTCAGGTCGAACGCGATCGTGTAGGGCTTCTCCGCCGTCTTGCCATCGAACCCCACCGAGCCATCCTGGTTCCCGGCAAAGTCGCGGCTGGCCACGCTTTGGCCGACCGTGAACACGAGCTTGGCGCGCGCGCCCGGCGCGAATTCAATCGACGTGCCGTCTGGCGTCCCGATCGACCAAAGGGCATCGCTGGCCGGGTTGGCTTCCGAGGCGTCTGACGAGGCTTGAACGCCCACGGCAGCGGCCAGACACGCCAGGGCCAGACCCCGACGACAATAGGTAACGAGTGGTATCATTGATTGATTTTCTATGTTTAAATCATCGAAGAACGGGCTGAGTCTCCTGCGTCTGCTTGCGGCTCCGCCAGCCGGCCGCCGCCAGCACCGTCAGACCAGGAATCACCAGCAACAGAATGACCGCAAAGGACGGTGCTGCCCGTCTCTCCGACCTGGCCGGCGCTGCCGCCGTTACCGCCTTCTCGAACGGTTCAAAAATCACCTTCGCCGATTGCATATCCAACTGCGCCAACTGCCGCCGTCCCGCTCTCATGCAGGTGGTTTGCGTCAGGTGCGAACCGCTCGTAATCGTGCCCAGCCTCGACTCGATCTCCACCGGCGCGCCCCGCGCATCGACATGATACTGCGCGCGGAGTGTCAGATGATGACCGTCCACTTCCGGCGTGATTCCCGCCACCTCCGCCGTCACCGGCTTCCCGTCCACGCGCACCTTGAGGCAATCGAGAATGCGGCGCGTAAGAATGTCCTGCTGGCTCTGCAACTCGCCCGGGTCGAGCCGCCCGTCCTTGTTTGTGTCCAACTCCGAAAAGAAACTCAGCTCGAATGGATTCAACAGCAGCTCCAGGTGCAGGTAATCGGCATCCGGCACAACATGGAGATAGCTGATTGGCAAGGTATGCGCGCTGACCCGGAAGCCCAGGGCCAGCGCGGCGAGCAGCAATAACGTAACCGCATATCTCACAATCGCGAAGTCTGCGTCTCCGTCGAGCAAAGTTCAAGCAAAGAACTGATGTCGAGGTAGGGACACCGGTTGCCCGGTGCCCCCTCACAGATCCCGGCGTGCGATTTGCCCGCACCGGGCTCTTCAAGCTAACA
>JBAXTC010000292.1:0-8602 GCA_037130375.1 Verrucomicrobiota bacterium
GCTTTGGCGCGTGGCTTCAAGGATGGCCAAGTAGAGCGGGCTCAACAGTGGCCCCTTTTCAGTGCAGGGTGAGGGTTGGCTTGCGTCAAATCGGTGCTTGCAAGCTGGTCGTTTTAGCTTAAAACAAGTCCAATGGTCCCAGGCAATTCGCCCAACTATCTCCGGTGGCTGGCTTTCGGTTGCAGCCTTTTTGTCGCTTTTGAAGCCCTGCACAGCAGCGCCAAAGAGAAGGCCGTGCCGGCAGCGGTGCGGTCGCAGGTGGACTATGCCATTGCCAAGGTCAAGCCGGCGCTGGTGCGAATCCGCGTCGTATCGACGGACTATAGCGAGGGGCGAGAGGTCAAGATGCAGGCAGTCGGTAGCGGAGCCATCATTACGAAAGACGGCTACCTGATCACCAACCACCATGTGGCCGGTCACGCGACACGCATGTTCTGCACGCTGTGGAATCGAGAGGAAGTGGAGGCGGACCTGGTTGGCACCGATCCGCTGACGGATATTTCGGTTCTGAAACTGCGGCTGGACAAAGCGACGAAGTTCGAGCCGGCCAGCTTTGGGGATTCCTCGATCTTGCGGGTGGGGGATTATGTGCTGGCGATGGGCAGCCCGATGGCGCTCTCGCAATCCGTCACGCTGGGCATCATCAGCAACACGGAGATGACCATGCCGCGATTCTGGGGGTCAAATCGGCGCTTGCGGCTGGACGGGGAAGATGTCGGCGCGCTGGTGCGGTGGATCGGCCATGACGCGGCGATTTACGGCGGCAATTCGGGCGGGCCACTGGTAAACCTTCGTGGAGAGATCGTCGGCATCAACGAAATCAGCTACGGCCTGGCCGGGGCCATCCCGGGCAACCTGGCCCGAAGTGTGGCGGAGCAGATCATTGCCAAGCGCAAGGTGCAGCGGAGTTGGCTGGGCATCGATGTGCAGCCGCTGTTCAAGCACGGCAAAGACGAGCATGGCGTCCTGATCAGCGGCGTGCTGGAGAATTCACCGGCGGACAAAGCAGGCTTCAAACCGGGCGATTTGCTGCTGCGCGTGGACAACCGCGCCACCGACGTGCGGTTCGAGGAGCAGATGGCTGAGGTCATGGGACGCCTGGCGGGTCTGCCCATCGGCAAAGATGTGGCCGTAGTGGTCCGACGAGATGGAAAGGAAGTCACGCTTCGCCCGGTCCCGGTGGAACGTGAGGAGATTTTTCCCCGCCAGCATGAGCTGAAACAGTGGGGGCTGACAGTGCGGGACTTTTCGAGCATCCTGGCCAAGGAGATGAAACGGGAGAACCTGGATGGTGTGCTGGTGACCTCCGTTCGCCCGGGCGGACCGGCAGGCGGAGCCAAACCGTCAATCGAGGCGCGCGATGTGATCGTCGAGGTCAACGGCCAGCCGGTAAAAAACGTTGAGTCTTTGATGACTCTCACGCACAACCTGACGGAAGGCAAGGCGGCGCCCGTGCCCGTGATCGCCACGTTCGAGCGCAAATCAGCACGCTACTTCGCAGTGGTAAGGGTCGGCATCGAAGAGTTGAAAGATCCCGGCCTCGAGGTCACCAAAGCATGGCTGCCGGTCGAGACGCACGTCATCAGCCGCGACATCGCCAAGCAGCTCGGCCAGCCGGCCTTGAAAGGGTTCTACATCACTCGCGTCTATCCCAACACCACCGCCGCAACCGCCGGGATCAAACCCGGCGACTTCATCGTCGCGGTGGACGGCGAAAAGCTGACGGCGAGCGATTCTGAATACGAGGACGAGCTTTCCACCCTGATCCGGCAATACGACATCGGCAAAAAGGTGGACCTGAGCGTAATCCGCGGCAAGGAATCGCTGCAGATTCCCGTCGAACTGGTGCGTTCACCTCGGTTAAAGCGCGAGATGAAGAAATACCGAAATGAGGATTTCGAGTTCACGGCGCGGGAAGTATCGTTTTTCGATACGGTCGAAGAGCAGTGGAGCGGCGAGCGCCGCGGCGTGCTCGTCGAGGACGTCAAGTCCGGGAGTTGGGCCGAACTGGGGTCGCTCTCCGACGGCGACTTGATCCTGGAAGTGAACGGTCAGCCGGTGGATAATGTGGATGCGCTCCGGCGACAAATGGAGCGGATTGCAGCAAACAAGGAGAAGGTGGTGGTAATTAAAGTGCAGCGGGGAATTCACACCTCCTATCTGGAGATCGAGCCGAACTGGAAAAACTGAGCTTAAATTAACGAATCTATATGCATAGCAAATCAAACATCGGTTTCTTCGTTTCCGCGTTCCTGCTGGCGGGGTTGGCCATTCCTTGCCATGCGGATGAAGTCGCCGAGAAGGGCCGGGAAATCTTCAATAAGAACCAACACGCGGTGGTGACCGTTCAAGAGGTTATCAAAGTGACCTCCTCGGGAGGCGGGCGGGCGAACGAGAGCAAGCAGGATCTGACGGGCACTGTGCTCGATGCAACCGGTCTAACCGTGCTGGCGCTGTCCGCCTGTGATCCGAGCGAGATGTACCAGCGCATGATGGGGGAAGAATACTCGCGGAACCGCGTGGAGACCGAAATCAGCGATGTGAAGATACTGCTCGAGGACGGGACGGAAGTGCCGGCGGAAATTGTCCTGCGTGACAAAGATCTCGACCTGGCTTTCATCCGACCCAAGACCAAGCCCGCCAGCCCAATGGCGGCAGTTGATCTAAACAAATCCGGCCCCGTCCAGTTGCTGGACGAGGTCATCACACTCAACCGTCTCAACAGCGCTGCCGGCCGGGCCTACGCCGCCTCGGTGGAGCGCATCAGCGCGGTGCTCCACAAACCGCGGACCTTCTACATCCCGGGTAGCACGGTGACAGCGACGACGTTGGGGTCGCCGGCCTTTGCACTGGACGGCAAGCTGGTTGGATTGATGGTGATGCGCTCGGTCAACTCGAAAGGGGGCAGCTCGCGTAATTATCGCGACAACATGACGTCGATCATCCTGCCCGCCGAGGATATCGCAAAAGCCGCCAAGCAAGCTCCCGAAGCCAAGGGCGATAGCGAGAAGAAAGAGACGCCAAAGGAGACGAAGTGAGTCGAGCTATCCGCCGAGGGAAGTGAAGAAGCAGTGCCAGTCACGGCCTACCACAGACGCGGAGGGACACTCGCCGGCGCGGGTTTTTTCGAGGAGCTGATGATTTGGAGGCTGGTTGCCAGTGCCCAGACCCAGCCGACACAAAAGATTCCGATACCAAGCACTGGCCAGCGCAGAACAAGCCACATTTCGCCCAGCGCAGCCATCGGGTCAGCCTCGCTGGCGTGGAAGCGCGACCAGTTGGCGACATACCAGAAAATGAAGCGTCCGCCAAATACGACAGAGATAATCGTGCCTCCGAGAGCCAAAGCCGCCTGGCCATAGCCGGAAGCACGCCCTGCCACCAACGACCCGAATCCGGGCATGGTAAGGTTGGTGGTCAAGCAGCCCCACGCAGTCTGGGAGCTAAGCGGTTGGCGCGCTCCGAGTGCCAAAGAGACTTTCATAGGCATACATCAGCGCTCCCAGGGCAAAAGGCAAGTTGAGCAGAAGGACGAATTTAATCAGGAAGACAAGCGGGAGACTGCTCTTGGCAATCTGCGTGATCACGCGCATCATGCGCGGGAAGTCGGGCTGTCCCGAGGACATTACCTCCTGCAGGGCGGAGAAGGCCCCCACGGAAATCTTTATCTCCGCGAAGAGGTACATCAGAATGAACGGGAGAAACGCTACCACCACCAGGCCGAAGATTTCAAACCAGACCCGGTTTACGACTCTGCGGCTCAGCTCCATGGCGGACCAAAATTCCAGGCGTTTATCGGCCACTAGTGGCACGCTGAAGGTCCACGCAATAAACAAGTAGATGCCCGGCAAAACCAGACAGCAGATCAGCCCGACGTAGCTCAGCAGGGCACTGAGAAGGCCAGCCAGCGTCAGTTGGACGAACGCGAGGCGGAAGCCGGCAAAAATGTCGCCCGGCGAAGCAGGTTGGCCGCGAATTCGGTTGAGAAAGATCAGATATAGCCCGCCGTAGAGCACGCCGCTGATGACCGAGTAAAGCACTCCGGCAAAGGGAATGAGTTGACACACAATGCCAATGAGCCAAACAAGAAACGTCGCGCCGAAGAGCAGACCGAAATTGGCCCTCAACAACTTCCAGGACAACGAAAGGCATCGCCCGACCTGCACTTCGGGCCGGCGTGCGAGGATCTCCGCGCTCCAGGCTGCCACGGTGGCGGCTGGAACGGTCGTGGTGATCAAAGGGGTATAGCCAACCTGAGATCGCAGCGCCTCGGTAAATTCCGGGAACGCAGAAAGCGGTTTCCATTCGCTGCTGCTCTCGCCGCAAACGTAGCTTTGTCCGCTCAGGCGGCCCTCCGCGATCCAGACGCGCAACTCGTCCGCGGTGACTGGCCCGTATTCCTTCTGATCTCCGCCGATGATCTTAAACATAGCTAGTGCATTCAGTGGAACGCGCTCTTGACTTCCGGTTTCGACAGAACCACCAGGGCCCAAATTCCAATCGGCAGACCGATCACGCAGCATGGGGAGAAGCACGGAATCATCGCGATAATGCTGGCGGTCATGGCCAGGCCATAGCTCTCGAGCTTCTTCATCTTCATGCCGCCGAAAAGGATCACGCCGCTCACCAGGATGCCGACGATGCTCGATGCCACGCCGACGGCACCGGAGAACATGTTGGCCCAGGCTTCATTAGGCATTCGGCTGCCCGCCAGGAAGGACGCGCCCGCCAGATTGAAAACCAGAGAGATGATCTGGAGGATCACACCTATAATGGCCACAACGATTAAGCCTACGGCGGGGCCGTTAACCAACTCCGCCCCCACCGGATCGGACGCCGGGATGGCACGCATGACCGGCACCGTCCCCGGCGCAACCGCCCCGAATTCCTGAAGCTCGCCAATAGACCTCCATTCGGTTGCGCCCTCTGGCAAAACCCGGGTTTGCAGGTTAGCTCTCCCTTCCGCCATCCACTGGCGCAACTGCTCCGACGTGATTGGGCCGTATTCCTTGCCGTCCGCTCCGATGATTTTATACATAGGTGTTTGCCTTAAATTGGAACTGAACGAAGCGCATTGTATCCGATTTGTGCCCGGCGCGCAAGCCTTGGTTCACGGCGCTCATTGGGGCAGCATCGCAAAGGGCATGCCGGGGACATTCCGCAGCACGGTGAACCCGGCCAGGACGGCCAGAGCCAGCCACAGCCAAATCGGACGCAAGCCAAGCGACACCGGTTGGTGCTTTGCCGTTTGCATCGCTAACTTTGCTCCGAACCAACCAATAAAGGGCAGGGAAACAATCAACAGCGGATTGAAGCGAAAGGCTGTCACCAAGTGCCCGTGTAGCAGTTGATGGAGCGCGCGCATCGCGCCGCAGCCGGCACAGAGCAAGCCGGTGGTCTTGTGGAAAAAGCAAACCGGATAGAAATGATACCGCCTCGGGTCAAAGCAGAACAGCACCAGTGCGACGATGGCCACGGGCAGCATAGCCACCGCCAGGACTGCCAAGGGCGAGGTTTGAGATCGTTCGGCGGACTCGGACATGCGGAGGATCAGTCTCTTTTGGCTGGATGTGGCATCCTAAAACCACTCCTTGCGCCCGTCCACGTACAGACGGACGAATTCGTCGTCAGACTTGCACAAATAGATAATGCCCTCGATCAAGCCGAACATCCACATTACGCTTGCCCCAACGCCGCACGTCAGCACCGTGACGAGCAACATGATCAGCCCGGGTCCGGTATAACCGAGAATGAACTTGTGAACGCCAAAGCAGCCCAGCAGGATGCCGCAAATGCCCGCCGGGATCTTGTTTGTTGCCCGCGGGTTGGCCGGGGAAGGCGGCATCGAGATCGGCGGAGGCCATGGCGGGGATGTCGGCGGGGGCTTGATGTCGGCGGCAAACTCTGGCAACGAACCGATGGGTTTCCAATCCTGGGTGCCGTCAGTTTGCGCTAGTGTTTGCCCATTAGCGCGGTTTTCGGCAATCCAGCCTCGCAGTTGTTCCGCGGTGACCGGACCGTATTGCTGGCCGTCTTTTCCAATGATTCGATACATAGGTTGCTTTTCCGGGGTGGGGTAGAGGGTTTATGCCACGGAGGTTCTCCGGGTCATGGATCCCATAGCGCAGGTAACAGCATGGCGGCACAGATCGGAACCATGAGCACAAAAATCGCCGACACGCAGATGCCCGAGATCGCCAAGCCGTTGCCCGACAATCGCCCCCCACTACGGTTAATCTTGACCAAGGCAATGATTCCCAAAATCAACCCGACCAGGGATGTGACGCCGCAAGTAAAGAGGCCCAGGATTCCCAGCACCAGCGAGGTAATCGCCATGCCGCTGGTCTTGGTTTCCGCGGCTGTCGCGCTCAGTGGGAGCGACGGAGTCGCGCCCGGAGCAACAGCGAAGTCCGGCTCGAATTCCGGCACGGAAGCCAGGGTCTGCCAATCGGCGACGCCTTCCGGTTTGACTTGGGTCTGCGCGTTGGCCCGGCCTTGGACAATCCATTGCCGCAACACTTCAGCAGAAACCGGACCGTATTCTTTGCCGTCAGCTCCGAGGACGCGATACATGCAGTATTCTACCCCTGCGGGCAGCTCTCGCCAAGTGGAAAAGCACCCGCGCTTTGTAATGGGCCGCTCACCGTCGGAGAAGCGTTTGGGCGCAACGCTGTGCCAGAGGCTGTGGCGGCGGGCTTCCCGCCTGCCAGATCGCGTCACCCCTTGACCAGTTCCGCTAACTTCGCGCCCGCCTTCCCGCTATCAATGGTTTCTCCCGCCAAGTCCCAGCCCTCGACCATCGAGCGGGTTCTGCCCGCGACAAACAGCGCAGCCGCGGCGTTCAGCAGGACGGCATCGCGTTTCGGGCCGCGTTCCTCGCCGCGCAGAATCCGGCGGATGATCATGGCATTGATGGCCCGGTCGCCCCCACGCAGATCCTCCAGCGCAGCCGGTTGCAGAGGAAATGGCTCTGGTGGCAGCGTCGAACAAGCCAGCGCCCGCTCCTGGTAAAACTCGGCGACGGTCGTAGGTCCCAGCGGTGAAAGCTCGTCCAGATAACGCACCTCCCCCCCTTGTCCTGGCACCGCCCCGCAGACCACCATCGCGCGACGCACGCCCAGGGACTGCAGAACTCTGGCGAACGGTTCGCACAGGTCAGGCCGTGGCACACCAACCAACATCGCGGTGGGCCGCGCCGGGTTAAGCAGCGGCCCCAGGAAGTTGAAGATGGTCGTCTGGCCGCGCTCGGCACAGAGTTTGCGCGCCGGGATGATGTGTTTGAATGCGGGATGGTATCTGGGCGCGAAGAAAAACGCGAACCCGTGATCCCGCAGCGCGCACCCGGCATCTTCCGGCCCAAGCTCAAACGGGATGCCCAGCGCCTCCATCACGTCCGCACTGCCGATCAGCGAAGTGCTGGCGCGGTTGCCATGCTTGGCCACCACCACGCCTGCCGCCGCCGCGATCAGCGCCACAGTCGTCGAGATATTGAAGGTGCTCAATCGGTCCCCCCCAGTGCCGACGACGTCGAGGATTTCTCCGTCGCGGGTCTGTCGATCGAGCGCGGGTTGGATGGACCTGGCACGCAACTCACGGGCGAAGGCGGCAATTTCATCCGTCGTCTCTCCTTTCCGGGCGAGGTGTGTCAGAAAATCAGCCTTTGCCGCCGCTGGAACCGTCTCATCAACCAGTCGCTCGACCGCCTGACCTATTTGCTGGTCGGTCAACGGTTTGGCATCGGTAAGCTGGCAAGTGAGTTTTTCGAGCACGCCGGAATCCTAAGATCAGCCGCTCCGTCCACAAAGCGGAAAATGAGCGGAAGGCCAAGGTCGCATATAAGCAACCCCGCACTTGTGTCGGTGAGTCGGAGTAAATATAAAGACGGTGGTGCGGCAATGTGTCGCGCCACCCGAAATGACCGCCGCTGAGTTCAAGAAGAAATGGTCGCGCTACCAAGGCAAGGAAACCTCGGCGTACCAGAGTCATTTCGACGACCTGTGCCGAATGCTGGGCCAGGCAACCCCGGCTGAGGCGGACCCCACGGGCAACGATTTCTTCTGCTACCAAAAGCGCGTTGTCAAGGACGCCCACCTTTTCAACGTCCAACACCCGGACTGCGGCGACCCCGCCGAACATGGCTTTGCCGACGTGTGGCGGAAAGACTGTTTCGGATGGGAATACAAAGGGAAGAAGAAGAGCCTCGACGTAGCCTACCAGCAGCTTCAGCGCTACCGCGAGGCCCTCTATAACCCGCCGTTGCTGATCGTCTGCGACTTCGACCGCTACATCATCAAGACCAACTTCAACGGCACGGTCTCCGAAACCCACGAATTCACCAACGACCACATTGACCGCCTGGAGAACCTGCGGAATCTCCGCGCCGTTTTCGAGAATCCTGAGTTCCTCAAACCGCAGCGCACCACCGCCGAAGTTACCAAGGAGCTTGCGGAGAAGTTCGCCCAGGTCGCCCGCTCGCTGCACCAGCGCGAAAGCGTCGAACTTGCGGACGCTCAGACCCGTGCCGAAGTCAACGTCGCCCAGCGCAAAAGCCTCCGCATCGCCCGGTTCCTCAACCGCCTCATCTTCTGCTTCTTCGCCGAGG
>JBAXTC010000293.1:0-8579 GCA_037130375.1 Verrucomicrobiota bacterium
CTGATGAACCCAGGGCGTTGCCCTGGGCTGGTATGAATGACGCCCTTGGCGTCTGCCCAGGGTGGTTTCAAGAAATCGTAACCGCCGACTCCCGTCGGCGGCTACGATTTTTTGGATACGCCCTGGGTTAGGTTACGCGCGACACCCAAAAAAATAAACTTGCAATCGCCGGAGACGCTCAGATAGTCTTGCGTTAGAAGGGGAATGGTTGGGCTTGAGTGTTGGTGGCGAGCGGCGTAAAGCGACCTCACAATATGAATGCGGACTATAGTGGCAGGCGGCGGAATGGGCCAAATGGGCGGCTGAGCCCAATTGAGCATACTGAGCATACAGCTTCCCCCTGTTTTCGATTTGGCGGAGGGTGGGAACCAGGTCGCTATTGTTGTTTTTGGCATCGATTATTTAGGGGGATTATGAAGACTAGACTGACTAATTGTGCGGTGGTACTGATTTGTGTTGCGGGAATCGCCTGGCGGGCGGTTGCGGAACCGGTGGTGGGGCGAAAGATAGTCATTTTGGCGGATCGCTCTGGGTCGATGTCTAGCAACAACCGGATTGATTATCTGAAATTTGGCATTCAGACCCTTCTGGCATTCTGCAGTGAAAACGATACGGTTGCAGTGATGCCCTTTGCTGACCTTCACTTGGGGATTTTCGAGAGCAAAGTCGATCCTGAGAACATCTCTGCTTTTTTCGACGTTCAGGTCAAAGGCTACGATCCCAAGGTTGTCAAGCGAGCGCAGGGCGTGCAGCCATCGGGGCCGTCTCGTTGGTCCGATAAGAAGCTAAAAGATGTATTGATCATTGAGCAAGGGGAGGTGAATTGGGGCACCAAGCTGTCAAATAGCTGGAGCAAACTGCCGGAGGTATTTGGCCCTCCCGCTCGAGGCCGCACGCTGCTCCTGATCACCGATGCTGAGGAGCTGCATGATGTTGCGGATTACGTCAAGCCTTCCAAATCCGTTCTCGATCTGGATGGTTATTACTGCCTGACCATCAATACGGCAACCAACACAGCCAAATTTGGGAGTTTCTGGGATGCTTTGCATCGGAAAGCCGGAGAGATGGGGAATCGCTTTTCTTTTCGTCCCCAAGTCAGCGCCGAGGCGTCTGAGATTCAGGAGTTTGTGCGCCTAATCGCGGCTCGGGAGCTTGCGTGGCTGGAATATCCAGCGGATAAGATTCAAACTAACGGCGTCACCACCATTCCATTGCCCGGACTTGTGCGCACCGTGAGTATAATCGCTTGGGGCAAGGGCGTAAATGACCTTGCGGTGACGTGCGATAACGGCAGCACACAGCAGCCTCAATTTCAGCAAGCAAAACTCAACTATAAGATATTCAGGTTCAAGAAGGACCAGTTCTCGACGGTTTCTCTCAAAAGCCGTCCTGACACCGTTATCAAGTTTTTCGCTGACTTCAACTTTTTCATCCTGCCACGTATCAACAACGAAACTGACGGCAACAAGATTACGCTTAAGAGTGAAACCAAGGTGCCGTTGCGGATTGAATTCTTCGAGAAGAGCTCGGGTGAGGCTTACAATATTGCGAGCAAAGTCAAAGCAGGCGAGTTGAAGGTTCGGGTGATGGACAAATCAAAACGTGAACTGGCGCTCCTCGATCAGGTGTCGGGCAACGCTCTCGTGGGAGAGCTCGAAGTGCCTTATGTTACAAAGTCCGGCACCAACAACTACGAACTCGAATTCAAGGTCACCTTCGAGGGGCAGGGAGGCGATGCTTGGGACCTTCCGGGTAAGAGCGTCCCTCGAATCTCCTTGCTTGCAGACGATGCCCAAGATGTAGGGTTGGCGCCGCCTCCGACGAATAGCCTTTTGGCGCGGGTTGGCCAGGCAACCAATCTCACGCTCATTCTCAGATCGACATATCGGGAGGCCTTTTCTGAGGCGCTACGTGTGGAGTTTCTAGATAGTCCCGATCCGAAGAATCTGGAGGTTAGATGCATGGTTCCGGCCAGTCTGCGTCCGGGCGACACCCCGCTCGTGATCACGCTGATCCCGAAACAATGGGCTGAACGGGCGGATGACCAACTGCTTCGGGTTCGTATCTCCCACTCACGGATGAAAGCGGGGCCTCGTGAGGTCACCCTGCGTTATCGGGCTTTCGATTCCCCCCTCGTTTCAAGTGTTCCCTTCCAACCGGCTAGCTTGCCGGGAACCCGATCGGCGGGTAGCGTTGCCATCCTCAACCGTACTGGGTCGCCGATAGACCTGGAAGCCACTGTCAGCCCGCTCCTGCGAGGGCCTTCGAAGGCGGTGCTGTGTTCGGCGCTGCTCAAGACGGTGCTCGGAAGCAGCGGTTCACAATCCAGTCAGCAAGGCGATCCCATTCAGATTCGCAGCCTGCCCAATAGGGGGGTGGCTACAATGAGCTTCGTATGGGAGCGCCACGATTTCAGACGTAGTGTTGAGAATTACCGTTTGTTTGGTGCTGAGTTTGCGCCCGGTGTTTACGTGGGCGAGGTGGTGGTCCGGTGCTCTCAGACGGGTTTTCAAACCAATGTCCCATTGCAAGTCGAGATTCAAGCCGAGCAGGTGTTGGCTCGGAGCAACTGACGAATGGCCCCCGGTTGGTTGAATATCATCACCTGGGTGATCGTTGTCCTATTCTTCGGGTTGGACATCGTCAACCTGGCGCTAGGCGTCCGGAGCAGTATCAAGCGTTCCGAGATTCCGAAACCCCTGGCGGTCAACCTTCAGGCGGTTTCGGACGATGACTCCGCTTCTGCCAGGCACCCCCTGGTCATCGTCGGATTCGACGTCTCTGCAAGCATGCAAGAGCGAGATACCAATCGCGTTCAATCGGCTTTGGCGAATTTGATCCTGGAGGTCGGGTCCGGAGAGTATGGCGAGTTCCTGGCCCCGGGCTCTGTTTTGAATTTGGCGGTGGTGCCCTTTAGTTCTGCGGCAGGGATCGTGGCATGGGAGAACAATTCGAGTTGGATTGCAGTTAATGCCGGGAACCGGGCTCGCATTCAATGGGCCTTTGAGGCCCTGGTGGGCAAGAAAGGTCAGACTGACCGGCGTTGTGGCGCGTTCTCCAATCGATCTCACGCGATCGGAAGCTGTCAGGAACTGGCGCGCGAGTATCTGCGCTTCAAACCAGGAGAACAGGTTTACATTCTTTGCGTTACGGATTCCGATCCGGGGATGGCGGTTTATTTGCCGTCGCCCTTTGATTCTTTGGCGCAACGAATCTCGAAGCTTACTGGCAGCAAAGCTTCTGCCGGGCGCCTTGGCAGTCTGACAAATCTAGCGCAAACCAAGCTTTCCAAGGTCGATTTGCGTTCCGAGTGGTTAAGCGTGGTTGATCCGATATACTCGGTGCAACAAGATTTCCGCAACGCCGGGCTGGGTTTCCAGTGGATGGGATGGCTGGACATCCGCACGGACAGTTTCCCCGGCACGATTTCAGATCGGAGCTTGAGCTTCTTCACCTTGGCGTTGCCGCAATACGCCACTGGACCTGCGGAGGATGTGATCTGCAATCTCCTTCACGGCTTCGGATTCAATGATGTTCCGGTGCAAGATGGCAGGGCGCGGATACCAATGGGATTGGCAGCCATCATCGGGGTGGGCAGTGGCTCCCAGGCAAGGCTTGGCGCCCCAGGTGGTGCCCGGCAGCTATCCACGAAAGTCGCGGGAAGCTTGCGCTGCCTGGTGGGAGGTAATCCCCCAGCCGGAGAGCTTCAGGTCGAGGGTCAGACCAGCCAACTGCGTTGCTTGGGCAGGTCCACTTATCATTGGTGGTTGAGCGAGGTGCCAACAAAAATCACTTTCTTTTCCAAGCCAAGCACTATTCTCCTGGAGCTGCGGGACGAGCGTAATGCCCATCAAGTGGTCAACTTTGATGGCATCCCCGGCGCGCACGCCAACAAAGATCTGCACGCTTATCTCAAGGGGCGCACGGAAAACAAGGATGTGCCGTTCAACTTCAACTCGGCGACCCATCGTTACGAATGTCGCTCTCTGACCGGGGAAATTGCAAAAGGGTTGCAAGCGGGAAGCTACACCTTGGAGGTTGTTCCCCCATTTTCTCCTGACGGTAATCATAAAGCGCTGGCATGCACCATTTTAGTGGAAGATGAGGTGGCTTTCCGGCTTGCGGCTGTGGAGAGCGGCAAATCCACAGAGGTGACCAATTTCTGGAACCGCGTGCCCCCTCTTCTCTTCTCCCGCGCGGGCAAGTGAACAAGGAATGATGCCAACGGACCCGAGTAATCAACCGGCCAAAATGCCTCGAGGCAAGAAATGGTGGACAAAGGGAAGCGTTCCTGAACCGGCCCCGGCAATGGGTCTCCCCCCTTCTCCGGCGATGTCCCAACATCGGCAACCGGCAGCCGGGGAGCCGGTGGAGAAGGCTCCTGAGATTGGTTCCACGACGGAACAGATCAAGCAGGACAGAAAAGCGGCTCGGAAACAGATCCGCTGGGCGATTTACGTTTGTGCCGTTGTGATCTTTGCAGGGCTGGTGGGCAGCGCAGCGATTGATTTTTTCTTGCGGCAACCCAAGTTCTCGCCAATTCCCTATAAGTTGGAGATCTATGCGCGAAACCCCAACCCGTCCATCAGGGCTTGGATCGAATGGACTTCTCTGCCGAAAGATCAACGCCCTCCGGAGCTGATTATCGAGAAGATCGACTCCCGGCCTGCCCACATTGTCCTTGGGGCTGCCCCGGTCGCCATCGCGTTGGCGGGCGTCAACAACACCCTCTGGTTGAAGGTTGAAGGCTCCGGGTATCTGCGGTCCGGAAGCTTCGGGGGAGAACTCCACTTGGCGGCTCCGTCCACGATGGGTGAGCGGTCGCAGAGGTATCCAATCAAGATCGAGATTACCAGCCTTTGGGAATTCTGGCGGACGTTTTGGATAAACTTGATCGGCGTCTCAGTTGTGGCGGTGTCAATCTATGCCCTTGTTCTCTGGATGAACCCCTGTCCTTTTGGCTGGTTAATCCTTTACGAGCCTGGCGAAATCCGCAGCGCGGGCGGGTCGGACAAGTCCTGGCATGGAGCCGCTTCTCGGCAGCTCAGGATCTCCCGGTCCTGCCCAATTCGCAAACAGCTATTGTCCCGGGTACTCCCTTCGGGGCGGAATCGTATCCTGCTCTCTGACTTAGATCCCCAAGCCCCAAACTTTGAACTTACTTTCTACCGCTGGATGCCCCTGCTGATCGGACGAAAACAGTTTCGGGTCTCGCTGAATTTATCTGCGGAGAGGGGTTTCTTGCGGGGACAACGGACTCCCCAAACACCAATTGCGGGCAGTTTACCAGGTTTTGCCCCTGCCTCGTCCATTATTTATCTTCGGGGAGATTCCGAACCTCAAGTTTTTCTTTTGCGTAAAGATGACACCCATTTTGAGTGTCTGGAGTTCGGGTTTGGGGCTGATGCCAGGCACTGAGCGCGGGAAACGCCCTGTTGCCGGCTACGAAAGGCCTGAACTTGCACGACGCCACGCGGTGACCACTGGGTCCAACTCTCGCGGATGCCCATGCAATTCATGGTCCAAAGCGAAAAACTCATCGTTTCTTATGGCCAGCGGGGATGCGCGCCATCGTGTTTGGTTGGGCAGGCGCAGACCGACCGCACCGGAGGACTATTTTGGTCCACGAGAATTGTGCTGTAGAGCCCTTTTTTTTCTTGCCACGAATTGACTTGTGGTATGAAATGCAGCTTGAACATTCAAAGCATATAGAGTCATTGCAAAAAGAGAAGGAAATGCCGTATGGAATCCAATTACTTCACCGAGGTTAAACAAGACCAAAACTTAACCATCGATTACACAAGCCTTGTGGGCAGTTTTCAACACCGGCCCACGATCTACCTGGGCTTTGGCGGTGTGGGAACCAATGCGGTGGCCTCGTGTCAAGAACTCTTCCTGAAAACCTTTGAAAATGCCACGGACATTCCAAGACGGCGGGGCATTCCGCTCTGCTATCATTTTCTGGGTTTTGATTCCGCCTCCAGTCGGCCAGAGCGGCTGGTTGAGAACGAAGAATGGTTCAAGCTGGAAAGTCGCGGCTTGCTCGAGGGAGTTTTTGAGAAAATGCTTCGTGCCCCGGAGAATCGAGATTGGCTTTACAACGGCGTGGGCGCTCATGATTTCAAAACCGGCTGCGGAGGTTTCCGCAATTTCGGCAGGTTCCTTTTCGGTCTGAATATTTCTACTTTTGCTCAGGCCATTACCAACGCTTCCAATGCGGCAATGGGCCATCAGATCGCCCAAAACAATCTCGACCCGCACATTTGTCTATTCGCTTCCCTGGCTGGCGGCACGGGGGCCGGTTGCGTGCTCGATGCGGCGTTTTATATCCGCCGGAACTTGCCCGGCTGGAAGGTGTCTGCTTTCCTGGCGTTGCCTGAATCCATCCCGGGCAACCCGCCGATGGAACTGCACCTCCGAGCGCGAACAGGAGTCTATGCGTCCTTGCGAGAGATTGATCACTTCATGTCAAATGAACGGAGGACGAGTTGGATCCAGAAACAGCCAAATCGCCAAGCTGATTTTTCGTTCTACGGCGGACAGTTCTCGGGGCGTTACGACAAGCCGTTCGACAGTTGTTATATTTTTGGTCCGGCGAACGATCGTGGCGTTCACGGCTTGAAGGGAATGGATGATGCCAGCCACTTCATGGCTCGTTTCGGGTTTGCCCTGACTTCCTACCAAGTGGACCATTTGCAGGCGGGTGCGCAACGGCAGTCTTTCGATCAGAACATTAACAATGTAGCCGGCGGCGCCGCCGTTGGCACCAACCGCGGCAGCAATAGGTGTTATTATGTCCCTGGGTTGGTCTCCTTCCATGCCTCCGTCGGGAAAGCGCTCGACCTGGCTACTTTCCTATGCGCCCGCGATCTTCTCGCGGCCATGTCAAAGGGTCGCGACTATCCCAAAGACCGCCGGGATGCGGAAGGCTTCCTTCGGAACAGGCAAATCATGCCGAATACGTTGTATAATGACTTCAGGCTGAAGCTTAGCGAAGCGATTTCTTGTCCGGACAAAGCAACGCTCGGGCGGATTTCCAAGACCTTCGATGATAAGCGCCTCCGTTACAAACAGGAGGGCAAGACAATTATTTTCGGGGAGTTGGAGAAATACCATAAGGAGGAGGGTTTGGTTGAGGTTGAAAAGGCATTCTTTTTGGCCGAAGGAAATGGGCCGGGCGCCGTGATTCTCACGGCCTTTAAGGGCGAGTTGTTGAAGACGGCTGTGAGGCTGGTTCGCGACCCTGACTATTTCAAGGTTGGCGTGGAAGACTTTTTTTCCGACCTGAATTATCTCCTGGACGAAATGTTGGTGGATGCCGACAGTCAAGTTGCCAACGCTCAGGCTGCTTGGATGCAGCACCTGAATGATTATTCAGGGCAACTGGAGAAGGACCTGGTGGACGTTACCGTGGACAGTGGCATTCTGGACTTGGACTTTTTGAAGATTCGAAAGACCAAGGAGCACTATATGAATTTCCTGCCGCTCAGCCACGCTCGAATGCTGGAGTTGGCGGCGGCCCGGTTTGTGCAGAAGACGCTCCTTGGCTGCCAGGGGGCGCTCACCGAATTCCGAAAGGTCGCGAGTGATTACTTCAATAATGTTGAAGCGGCTCAAAAACAGATTCTGGGCTTCATTACCCGAATCAACCAGGAGTTGGATGTGGAGGGGCGGGGCGATGGCCATACATTGGAATCCCTTTGTTCATGGAATCTTACAGACTGCAAATGGGTTTCAGCCTATCGGAAAGCCAGGCAGCTTGACGATGCGAAGACAATCCTCAGTCGCATCTGCGATTGGAATCCCTTCGCGGTTGCTCTGGGGGATCGAAAGGCCTTGTCGCAGTCCATCGCCGAGGATATCTGTCGCACGTTGGATCCCTTGTTTGACGGAGACCGTGCCACGTTCTCCCAATGGTCCCAGGGCACTGGCCTCAACGAGATATGCCAGTTTCTTTCCAGTGCTGATGGGCAGGGCGTTTCGGTGTTGGCCATGGACGCGGTGCGCAAGGTCTCGGCCCAGTATGCTACTAATTTCATGAATACCACCGTCCAAACTCCGGTCAACAAAATACTGATGGTCGGTGGGCCACCTCAGTTCACCAAGAAGGTAGTTGATGGCAGCGGAGGCGCCTCGAACCTCTCTGACGCCGGGGTTCTTGTCAGCTTTGAAACCAACCGTCTCACCCTTTACAGCGTTAGCTTTCCCATCAGTCTGGCTGGCTGTGACCGCATTAGGGGACTTCTCAAACCAGATCATGACCAGCACCTGAAGAACGACGTTGGGGTGCAAAGGAAAAAGTGGGAGGATTTTGCCCGGGCATTCTACTGTTTTCCTGAGAGTTGGAGATGGCAGGATCCAACTTGGTTGCAGGAGGGCAGCGATGAGGTTCACAAGTGTTTTGCCCGTGCGTTTGCTGTCGGCCTGCTGTTGCATGAAGGTCGCCCCAAGCTGCCGACCGAAATTAATGACGTCCTTACTGCATGTTTTGACCAACTTGACACGCTCTCCCCCAACAGCCCTAGAGAGAAGAGGTTGGGCATCTTCAAACTTGGCAAAGCCGATTTCTGGCTGACACC
>JBAXTC010000294.1:0-8562 GCA_037130375.1 Verrucomicrobiota bacterium
AGCTTTAGGACTAAGTGGAGCAGTTGGTTTTGGTGCGCGAATTGGACGGAATGTGCCGGGCACTTGGTAAGTCGCCGCGTATTCCCAAATATTTGCAACCGTAATTTGAACTGAATATTCCCCAGGATTGGGAGTCAATCCAGTTACGACGCATGGTGAAGTTGTGCAGAGTTTGCTTCCTGCTACGCCGCCATTAGTTGGTACTGCTTCAACCAAGTAGTTCATAAGTGCAGCTCCACCATTAGTTGCTGGAGCGGTGAAGGTGACTGTCAATTGTGAATTGCCTGGAGTGACAACAATGGATTGTGGGGTTGAAGGGGCAGTCGCAATGCGTGCAATCACAGTGATGGTGAATGAATCCAGGACCTCTTCATAATTCTTTGGCCCATTAGTAACGGGATCTGTAGAAGTGCCGGCAGCTCCTCTAGCTTCAATTCGGCAGGTGCCGATATCAACAAAAGTCACCAGGCCAGAAGTAGCGTTAACTGTGCACGCAGCAGGATCAAGGGGGCCATGACGGAAACTGGCCGATGGTGTAACTAGTGGTGTCATTGTTAGAGAGATCATGAGCAGTCGGTTCTTGTCTAATGTCGCTGCTTCGTAAGTCAGATGAGCTTATGCGGTTGAATTGGGAGAGAAAAACCGGCCTCCTGGCGCTGGCCTTGGCCCTTTACTGGCTGGGGCCAGCCCCGTGCCATGGCCAGGGGAGCACCATCGTCTATGGGAGACTTTGGAATCCGAACCCGCAGAACCCGCCCCCGCCTTGGGACGATTCCGGCTACCCAGTGTTTAGTTCGTTAAGCGGCGCCCTGACCGTAGATCTCAACGGCGACGGACAACCAGACGTCGGATTCGCGGACGACGACATGTCGTTCTACATCTACGGATTCGGATCGACGCGCGTCCTGACTCACCCGCCCGCCGGATTGGACATCAACTCGTTCCTCCCCGTCCTCCCCGCAGGTACAGAGATCGGCGCCACACCGCCAGACCTCAGCCTCATCTGGCGCGAGACGCTCAACCTCCCTCCGTCCGGCCCCTATTCGGCAACTTACAACGGAGAAAACAGTGAAGGCTATGCCGGGTACTGGCAAGGCGTTCAGGGATACACGGGCGTCAGGTTTTACATCGCGGGCCAACCCCATTACGCTTGGTTCCGCGTAGGCCCCCCGTTTGTCGGCACACACGGCGGCTACATCTACGACTACGCCTACGATACACGCCCCGGCGCGCCGATTCTGGCGGGCGCAGTACCGGAGCCGGGTGCTGCGGTTCTGCTCCTGCTTGGTTTGGCGGGGGTCTGCTGGTCGGGACCGCAGGCGGGCCGGAGCCGTTTGGTGCGAGTGGCCAGCCCGAACTGAGCGCCACGAAGACCAACACGGCATTTGCTCTCTCCACCGCCGGAGTGACAAATCAGTTTTACCGCATAGTCCAAGTGCGATAATCTGCTATACTATTCTATTGCAGCATGAAACTTCGCGCTCAAACACACGTGAACCGCCAGTGCTGGCCAGTGCTGGCACTGGCCGTCCTCCTGGAACTCTCATCCGTGAGCGCCCGCGCCCAAGGCACCATTATCTACGGGCATTTCCCTCCAACGATCGTGCCACCTCCAGCGACCTCCTTTCCAGAAGACGCGGAAGGCACAAGGTTATTTCCCGGCCTTACGGACCCGTCAACGTACCCGCTGTCCTTTAACGGCCAACTCGTATTCACCTTCAGTGCCGCTCAGAACGGATTTGCAGTTATCCCATCCTCCTCACTGGACGCAGTTATCGCAGTGCCTGTTGGGCAGCTTGGCGGCGGTTTCGCAATTCCACTCACTGCTGGCCAGCAAATCGGTCCTGACGCCCAGGGCTACGCTTGGATGCAATACCCCGCGGGACTAATTCTCACAGCCAACGCGGACTTCGGACCGATAGGCCTGTTCACAGGGCTGGAGTCCGCGTACCTTGGTCTCCAATTTCAGCAAGCAAACCAAATCTACTACGGCTGGCTGCGCATCGGTGCACCGTTCGCCGGCCAAAACGGCGGCTGGCTTTACGACTACGCCTACGAAACGGTTCCAAACACCCCAATCGTCGCAGGCCAAGGCGTCCCAGAGCCTTCCACCGCCTCCCTCTGCATACTTGCAGCCATCGCAGTTTGCTTTCGTCAAATAAGAATGAGAAACAAACACCGCCCATGAAAATGCCTCTCCTCATCTCCTATGAGCAAGCAACCGACCTCAAGCGCGGCCTGCTCTACGTCAGTTTCCTGACAGCTCCGCATCCAAAGGGCGAAATCCGAGGGCAGATCCAACGTGTTCCCGGCATAGGTCGCTGATCTCAGCCTCGGCGTGGCTCTCTCGCTCTGCCTGGCCGGCCGATGACCCGCCACCTTGCATGAAACGAGACACCACCCTACCAACCACTCGCGGATGCGCCTGCGGGCGGAGCCCATCCGCCTTACCTCTTTTCAACCCACCGCTTGTGGCGTAGTTTGCCGGGCTGATTTAAGCACCCATGCCGAGCGTTTTTATTAAAACTTACGGTTGCCAGATGAATGAGCGGGACAGCGAAGCTGTCGCCGCCCAACTCGTCGCCAAAGGATACACTCTCGCCCCGGCCGAGGCCGCCGCCGATGTCATTCTGCTCAACACGTGCAGCGTGCGCGATTCGGCCGAAGGGAAGGCGTTCCGCAAGATGGAGAACGTCATTGCCGAAAGCCGCCGCCGCGGGCCCAACATTGTCCTCGGCTTCATGGGCTGCGTCGCGCAGAGCCGCGGACAGGAGTTGATCGACCGGTTGCCGGATGTGGACCTGGTCATCGGCACCCAGAAGTCTCATCGCATCGCCGAGTATCTTGACGAACTCCTCGCCGGCCGGCGGGACAAAGTCGTCGATGTCGCGGTCGAGGCGGGAAGCGAGGCGGCCATTCGCGAGCATCTGCTGAACGGCAACGCCAAAACATCCGTCACCGCCTTTGTCAGCATCATGCAAGGCTGTAACCAGTATTGCACGTTTTGCATCGTGCCCTACACCCGCGGCGAAGAGCGCAGCCGCAGCATTCCCGACATTGTTGCCGAAGGTCGCGAGTTGGTCTCGCGCGGCGTGAAAGAAATCACGTTGCTCGGCCAGATCGTCACCAGCTACGCCAAGCGCGACATCCCGGAGCATGACGGCAAATCCCCTTTCGTCCAGTTGCTCGAAGCCGTCCATGCCATCGATGGCCTCGAGCGCATCCGTTTTACATCGCCGCACCCGAAGGGTTACGGCGACGATCTTGTAGAAGCCTACGGGCGCCTGCCCAAACTTGTCGAGAACGCACACATCCCCGTGCAGAGCGGCAGCGACCGAGTGCTGAAACTTATGCACCGTGGCTGCACGCGCGCCCGTTTCCTGGCCATCATCGGGAAATTGCGGCAAGCCCAGCCTAATTTCGGCATCAGCACGGATTTCATTGTCTGCTTCCCCGGCGAAACCGAGGCGGACTTCGAGGAAACCCTGTCGCTGGCGCGCGATGTGGAATTCGACCAGGCGTTTATCTTCAAGTACTCGGAGCGCCGCGACACGCCCGCCGCCCTCATGTCCGGCCAGTTGCCGCAGGCCGTGAAGGAAGATCGCAACCGGCGTTTGCTTGAAGTGGTCAACGCCACGGGCACCCGCCATCACCAGAAGTTCGTTGGCCGGCAAGTGCAGATTCTGGTCGAAGGCCCGAGCAAAAAGAATCCCGCGCGCCTGACCGGCCGCACCCGCTGCAACAAGATTGTCGTCTTCGATGGCTCACCGCGACACCACGGCCAGATCATGGACGTGAAAGTCATCCGCGCCGGTTTGTTCACGCTTTACGGCAACCCGGCCATTCTCGATTAGTTGATGGCTGCATCGCCGATGCGGCTTGCTTCGCCATCCGCCATCCTCCATGCTCCCTGCTCGTTACTGAAATGACATTGAAGCTTTCCACGCTCGCCGTTCTGCTTGGCCTCGGCATGGGTCTGCCCCAGATTTACGGCATCGCCAAACCCGCCGCCTTTGCCGCCGCCGTCCGCAAGTTCCCGCGCTCCATGACTTGGGGTTACGTTCTCATGCTGCTCGGCACCGTCTGGTTTGTGTGGAACCTGAGCCAGGAGTCGATCGCCGACTTTGCCGCCTGGAAAACCCCTTTGTTGGGAGCATTTGCCGCCATCGGCATTGGCGCTTGCGTCTTCGTGCAGGATTTTCTTGCCGTGCGCGGTCTGGCCATCGTGCTGCTGCTCATGGCCAAGCTGATGGTCGATACCGGCCGCCCCGAACTGCCGGCCACGCCCTGGGTGCTGGTCTTTCAAAGCTGGGCCTACGTGCTGGTCGTTGCCGGCATCTGGTTCACCGTCTCGCCGTGGCGTTTGCGGGATTTGCTCAACTGGAGCACCGCCAATGAGCAGCGCATCAAAGTCGGCTGCGGCCTTCGACTTGCCTTCGGACTGCTTGTCGCCGTGCTGGGCGCAACCAAGTTCTAAGCCTCGGTTGCTTGAACGAATTCCCAGGCAAAATCCTCGTCATCCGCGGCGGCGCAATCGGCGACTTCATCCTGACGCTCCCTGCCATCACCGCCCTGCGCCGGCAATTCCCCGCTGCCCAGATCGAAGTCCTCGGCTACCCTCACATCGCCCAGCTCGCGCTGGCCGGCGGCCTCGTCAACCGCGTGCAATCCATCGAAGCCCAAGCCCTCGCCGGCTTTTTCGCCCGCAACGGCCAGCTCGCCGATGACCTCGCTGACTACTTCTCCGAATTCGATCTCATCCTCTCCTACCTTTACGACCCAGACGAAATCTTCCAAACCAACGTCGCCTGCTGCACCGGCGCGCAATTCATTATCGGCCCCCACCGCGCGGACGAACGCGTCCATATCCACGCCACCAAAGTCTATCTCAAACCCCTCGAACGCCTCGCCATCTTCGACGCCGACCCCGTCCCGCGGCTTGCCCTTTCCCATCCAACTATCAATCCTCAAGCCTCAACCCTCACCCTCCTCGCCCTTCATCCCGGCAGCGGCAGCGACCGCAAGAACTGGCCGGAAGCCAACTGGGCCGAACTGCTCCAGCACCTCGTCAACTTCACCGGCTTCAGCCTGCTCCTGGTTGGCGGCGAAGCCGAAGGCGAACGTCTGCAACGGCTGGCCGCCGCCCTGCCCCCCGCGCGTTGTCGCGTCGCCCAAAGCCTGCCGCTCGCCGAGCTGGCGCGCCAGTTGGCCGGGTGCGACGCGTTCATTGGCCACGACTCCGGCATTTCGCATCTGGCTGCCGCGGTCGGTTTGCCCGGGTTGGTCTTGTGGGCGGACACCGTCGAAGAAATCTGGCGGCCGCCCAGCGCAAGCGTCGTTGTCTTGCGCCACCCAGCCGGCCTCGCGCGGCTCCCGGTCGAGAATGTCCTCCAGCAATTGCGCAAGCTCCCTCGGAGCGGTCCGGCGCGAGGTTAACACAACAAGAACCATTGGAGTTAAGCCAAAACCACCAGCAAACCAGCAAAACTCCAAGGTTGACACCCTCCAACCAATCCGCCAACTTGGCGCCGCAATAAAACATGCTGTGAAAATTAACTGTCTTTCCTGCGGACATAACGTGGAGTTGGACGACGCGTATGGTGACTACGCGGGCCAGATCAAGTGCTACGCTTGCCGCGCCATCATGGAAATCAAGTGTGAGGATGGCAAACTCAAGTCGGTCAAGCTCGCAAGGGGCGTCGCCCGCCCGGCTGTCGAGGAGAAATGAGCTATGCCTAAAACAATGCTCACCTTGAAGTCTGCCGCCCACATCCGAACCTTGCGGCAAATCAAAAGCTTTCGCTCCAGGAAAACCTCAACCGGCGTCCCAATGAGGACTGCCGCCCACATCCGAACTTCACGGCAAATCAAGAGCTTTCGCTTCGGGAAAACCTCAACCGGCGTCCCAATGGATGCTTTGGATCGGGGCCGAATTCGATTCGAGTATGCGCGATTGGCCCGCCGGGAGCGGCATCGCCGCCACAATCGACAAGCTCACTGCTGCGCCAAGCAATAGTTCACCTGATTTGACAACGTGTTATTTGGCCTGAAAACCCTTGAAAATAGGGGCTGAAACGACCCTTTGGCCCCTTCCCCTTCCTTACCCAAGAGGGGGCCAGACGCAAATCTGGCCCAAACCGGCACCCCTTTCGTGATGAACGTCAATACCGCTGACAGCAGACCATCCAGCCAACCCCCGTCTTTCTGAACGAACCGACTGGCTCTTTGAATTACGTGGCGGCGGCAGCGTAACAGATTACATTAGCTGCCCGACTGGGGTACCTGAGCCGGGTGATGAGTCTCTCACAAAAGTGTTGTGTGCCTTATTCGTGCGGCTTAATCTACACACCCGAGCAGTCTGTTGAACGATTGCTGAACCAAAACCATTGCCTAGCATGAAATCGACGAGCCGACATCCATCGTGCAGAAGTGGATGGCGGGCTGGTTTTTCTGCTGGAGTTCGCCAGAAAGGGACTATAACATGAAGCCATTCCTTAAAGGATTGTTCGTCTTGCCTTTGGCCGTAGGTGGTCTTGCATTGATAGTCAGTGGTCATGCTTCGGCGCAGACCCTTACCATACTGCATACTTTTTCAAACAGCGACGGAGCCAATCCAGTGGCCGGATTAACCCTGTCGGGCAACACTCTGTATGGGACAACGGAAAATGGCGGCGCTTCCGGGAAGGGGACGGTGTTCGCAGTGAACACCGATGGCACGGGGTTTACAAATCTCTATAGTTTCACGGCTTCGAATAGTGACGGCGCGAATCCAGAAGGCGTATTGCTACTATTGGGCAACACGCTTTACGGGACGACGACATACGGTGGCAGCAATAGCGCTGGCACGGTGTTCGCGGTCAAGACCGATGGCACTGGATTTGCAAATCTGCATCATTTTACAGGTCACGGTTACGGGAGCGCTCCCTATTCTGGATTAATGCTGTCAGGCAACACCCTTTATGGGACGACGCAGTACGGTGGTAGTGGAGGCAGTCAGGGAGGCAGCACGGTGTTCGCAATCAACAACGACGGCACGTTTTTTACGAACCTGTATAGTCTTGTATTCACCAACGGCACAGATTCGTTAGGAAGGTTGATTTTGTTAGGGAATTCCCTGTGTGGGACCGCATGGCAGGGGGGCGGAGCATATAACTCCGGTACTGTGTTCGCGCTCAACACCGACGGTAAGGGCTTCACAAACCTCCATACCTTCACGCGATTGGATGCCTTAGGACACAATGGCGATGGATTTGGGCCTCAGGCCGGTTTAGTCGGAACAGGCAACACCGTTTTTGGAACGACTTATGAAGGAGGCCTTTTGGGGAACGGCACTGTCTTTGCCGTCAACAAGGATGGCACTGGATTTACAAACCTGCATAATTTCGCGGAAAGTGATGGTGCTGCACCGGATACAGCACCATTGTTATTGTCGGGCAACACGCTTTATGGAACGGCAGACAGTGGCGGCAGCTTTAGTTATGGCACGGTCTTCGCCTTGAATACCGATGGCACCGGCTTCACCAAGCTGCACGATTTTACTGGCAGTGAGGGAGCTACTCCACTCGCCGGTCTGATATTAACGAATTGTACCCTGTACGGGACTGCGGTCGCTGGTGGTAGCAATAATGTCGGCACGGTGTTCAGCATCTCGTTGCGGCCTCAGCTAACCATCACCCATTCCGGGTTAAACCTCATCCTGTCGTGGCCGACCACTTTTGCCGGGTTCGATTACACCGGCTACACCCTCCAATCCAGCACGAATCTTGGCTCATCGACAATCTGGAGCACCAATGTCCTGCCACCCGTCGTCGTCAACGGGCGGAACACCGTGACTAATCCCGTCGCCGGCACACAGCAATTTTACCGGTTAATTCAGTGATTGACTGCAAGCGGTTCATTGACGGGCGGAACTGAATTACCAGTCAGCAACCCCCCACCGGCCACAAAAGCCAGTGGGGCTTTTCATGTTTATAGCACGCCAAAACCGTAATCTCCGCAAGCCCAGTAGGGGCAACATGGTGCTGTCGCGCACGGGCCATGCCGCCCCTACGGGGCTTGCGGAGAGATCGGAGGCGCGGTCACTATAAACATGTCGCTCCTACGGAGTTGGCCCAACCCGACGGACACGGAGGACGACGGGAGCGCGTCTCTGTCGTTTATCGGATGCCACTGGCCCACCGCCTCTGACCCGCAGCGTTGGACCCCAGAGCAAGCCGCCAATGCTCACAAGCCCCAGAGGGGCGACATGTTTATAGCACGCCAAAACCGTAATCTCCGCAAGCTCCGTAGGGGCAACATGGTGCTGTCTCGCACAGGCCATGCCGCCCCTACGGGGCTTGCGGAGAGATCGGAGGCGCGGTCACTATAAACATGTCGCTCCTACGGAGTTGGCCCAACCCGACGGACACGGAGGACGACGGGAGCGCGTCTCTGTCGTTTATCGGATGCCACTGGCCCACCGCCTCTGACCCGCAGCGTTGGACCCCAGAGCAAGCCGCCAATGCTCACAAGCCCCAGAGGGGCGACATGTTTATAGCACGCCAAAACCGTAATCTCCGCAAG
>JBAXTC010000295.1:0-8560 GCA_037130375.1 Verrucomicrobiota bacterium
CAACCGCCCATAGTCATCCCGAAACCGGGCGCTGCTACAGGCTCAATCTTTTGCCTGGCGGACCAGGCCGGTTTTTGATGGGTTTCGCTCAGTGTGGCACCGTCAAAAAGTGACGGAGCGCCGACTTTAGTCGGCTTAAACCGTGCGATAGCCGAAACCGTCCGATCCGATCCGAAACTGGAGTGACCGTGAACTGTGATTGGTTGGGTTGGGTTGGGTGTCTCGCTCATGATCGTGTCGTGCGGGTATTCGAGTGGTGTAAGCCGATTAAAATCGGCGCTCCGGACCAGCAACCGCCCGTCCAGCTTGGAGTTATTGATCTGAAGCGGGAAGAAGGCTTCTGCAGTTCTGCACCGCGGCCCAAGTGGACGCGACACAGGCCATCGTTTTGGCCAGGAAGCGGTGCCGCCCGGTCATCGCGATTTCTTGTAATCCCCGCGGCTGAAGTATTTTTCGAGCCAGACGTAGAGGCAGATGAAGAGGTATCGACTCCCCATCTCCCGAATCTTGAGCTTGGGTTCCCCGGTGCGGCGGTTGCGCCAGGTGATCGGGATGACCGTCCAGGAAAACCCTCGGACGACGGCTTTGAGCGGCAGTTCCACGGTCAGATTGAAGTGCGGCGAGATGAGCGGGCGGCAGCCTTCGATGGCCTCGCGCCGATAGGCCTTGAAGGCGTTGGTGGTGTCGTTGAGGCGGATGCCAAACAGCGTTTTCAGGAAGAAATTCGCCATTCGGTTGATGAGCAGTTTGATCTTTGGGTAATCAATCACTCCGCCGCCTTTCATGAAGCGGCTCCCGAACACACAATCATAGCCTTTGTTCAATTCCTGCCAATAACGCACGACGTCGCGGCAATCATCCGATTCATCTGCCATCATGATCACCGCGGCGTCGCCTTTCATGGCATCGAGGCCGCGAATGATGGCGCGGCCGAAGCCGTGCAAGCCATCGTTCTTTATCGGAAGTAACTCGGGCAATCGCGCTTGCAAGTCGCCAAGCAGTTTCCAGGTTCCGTCGGTGCTCCCGTCATCCACCACCACGATCTCGTGCGGAATGTGGTGTAATCGCAGTTCGAGATGGAGATGCTCCACCGTCGAACAGATGCAGCCCTCCTCATCGCGCGCGGGGATGACCACCGACAGCAATGAAAGCGGGCGCGAATGAGCTGGGGAAGAATCACTCATTCGTCGTATGACCAAGCCAGCGCCAGATTTCCGACTGGCAGTTCCGCTCAAGCGGCCCGGCGTCGCCGGCAAATTGGCCGATCCCTGTGAATAGCTTCTTTTTGGTCATGCGCAGACTTGGGGAAAGACTGTATTTCAATGGAGATAGAGAGCAAGTTCATTCCTCGATATGAATAGCAAGAGCCCATCGGACGAGAATAGATTGACGCCAGCGCGCCTTTTCGGCATAGATAGGTTGACTTATGCGAGATGAGCTAACTGCGGTTAGTCTAAAAGACGCTAACCGTCACTGAAGAAAACGTTGAAAGGTAATCGTGAGTAATGATTTAATTATCGGGATCGCAGGCGCTGGCGGCGACGGAGTGGTCTCCGCGGGGGAATCCTTAATCACTGCGGCGGCATTGGAGGGATACCACGGCATCATGACCAAGAGTTTTGGTTCCCAGATCCGCGGGGGCGAGGCGTCGTGCCGGCTGCGGCTGGCGACGCAGCCGGTGCTCAATCCGAACGGGCCGCTCGATGTGGCGGTGGCTCTGAATTGGGAGGATTTCCGGCGATTCGGCGGCGAATTGCCGGTCGAATCCCGAACAATCGTGATTTATGAGAGCGCTACCGGGGTGGCCGTTGACAAGCTTCCGCTCGAGGGGGTTAAGCCGGCGGTGGTGTTTAGCGTGCCAATTGCCGAAATGGCGGAGAAGAACGCCGGCACAAACAAGGCCAAGAATATTGTCATCGCTGGTTTGCTCGCCGGCTGGTTTGGCATCGGCCGGGATAGCATGTTGGCGGGAATCCGCAAGAAATTCGCCAGGAAAGGCGCCGAGGTCGTCGAGGGAAACGTCCGTGCATTCCAAGCCGGACTGGATTTTGCCGAGTCCAACCCGTTGAAGGAAGATCGGAGGCTCAAAGCAGCCCAATCCGGGCAGGAGCCAAAGCTGCTAACGGACGGCAACGACATCTGCGCTGCGGCGGCCATCTTCGCAGGCTGCACTTTCTTCGGCGGTTACCCCATCACACCTTCCACCGAAATCATGCAATTCCTTGACCGTGAAATCTGGAAGTACGGCGGAGCGGTGATGCAGGCGGAGGACGAAATCGCTGGCCTGGGGGCGGTCGTGGGGGCATCCTTCGCGGGCAAGAAGGCGATGACCGCGACTTCCGGCCCCGGCATGTCGCTGAAAACCGAAATGCTCGGGCTGGCCAGCATAGCCGAGCTGCCGTTGGTGTGCGTGAACGTGCAGCGCGGCGGGCCCTCCACCGGCATGCCCACCAAGGCGGAACAATCCGATCTATTCCAGGCCGCCTTCTCAGCTCACGGCGACTGCCTGCGGCCCGTCCTGGCTCCCGTCAGCGTCGCGGATGTCTTCGGGATTACCGTGGAAGCGTTTAATATCGCCGAGTATTACCAGACACCGGTCATCCTGTTGTCGGACCAGGAAATCGCCCAGCGCAAGGAAACGGTTGACCCAATCGATACCTCGCGGTTCAAGCTGGTGGAACGTCGTCACCCGACGGAGGCGGAACTGGCAAAGTACGCCCGGTTCAAGCTCACCGAGTCCGGCATCAGCCCGATCAGCCATCCCGGCATGGCCGGCGGCAATTACCTTGCGTCCGGCATCGAACATAACGAGTTCGGCCGGCCAACCGCCAGCGGGGAGATGCACGCCAAAATGAACGAGAAACGATTCCGCAAATTTGACCCGCTAAAGAACCGGCGCGACTTGTTCGTGATCGAGGGCGATCCCGACGCGCCGATCGGCCTTGTGAGCTGGGGCAGTGTCGCCGGCGTGGCGATGGAAGCTCTGCGCCTGGCCACAGCCGAGGGATTGCACGTGAAATTGCTCGTGCCCAAACTGCTCTACCCGGTGGCCGAGCAAGTCTTCCAGGACTTCTTCGCCTCGGTGAAACGCGGCCTGTTTGTCGAGCAGTCCTACCAGGCGCAACTATACCGTTTGGTAAGAATGTACGTCGATATTCCCGTGCTCGTCAAACCGCTGGCCAAGAGCGGCTCCAACCCGATCCAGCCCACCGACGTGCTCGACCGGCTCCGAGCCATGGTCGTGGCCATTCAGGGCAATCGTGAGCACCAACCCGAACCAGCCGAGGACTGACCAGTCGTTAACTTTGCAGCAAGAAACTCATTCATGAACAGCATCGACACAATTCCAACGGAAAAGCTCCAGGCCGGCGCTTTCAAGAGCGACCTCAAGCCCATCTGGTGTCCGGGCTGCGGCGATTTTGGCGTCGTCACCGCCATTACCCGCGCTCTTGCGGCCATCGGGCGGCCGCCGCATGAGATCGCTTTCATCTCTGGCATCGGCTGCTCCAGCCGAATCCCCGGATACACCACCGCCTACGGGTTCAACACCGTCCATGGCCGGTCGCTGCCGATCGCCCAGGGCATCAAAATCGTAAGCCCGGAGTTGCTGGTCCTGGTGGCCAGCGGTGACGGCGACGGTTTCTCGATCGGCGGTGGTCATGTGGCCCATGTAATCCGGCGCAACATTGACATCACTTACATCGTGATGGACAACCAGATCTATGGCCTGACCAAGGGCCAGTTATCCCCCACGTCTCCCCGCGGACGGAAAACTGTCACGTCCAGCTTCGGCAGCCTCGAAGACCCGGTCAACCCGCTGCTCTACGTTCTTGGCTACGGCGCGTCCTTCGTCGCTCAAGGGTCTCCGATGGACATGGCCGGCCTTGGGAAGATCATCGAAGAGGGCATCCGCTTCCCGGGTTTTGCCTTCATCAACGTCCAATCCCCGTGTGTGACCTACGGCGAAGAAGATCAACAGCTCAAGGCACAGCGAGCCAGGATGCAGAGCCTGAGCGCGCTCGGCCATGACCCAGCGGACCGAGCCCGGGCCATCGAATTGGCCCGCGATTACGGCACCAAGCTTTACACCGGCATCCTGTATCGGAATCCCAATCCTCCGCCCACCTACGGCGAGGGCGTAGCCCAACGCCAGGAAGCGCTTCAGAAACAAGCCGTGCCGAGGCAGGATATCCTGAAACGGTTCATTCCGAATCCGAGCGCCTAACCATCCGCGATTGCCTGGCTGGCTGATGAAAGTCGGACGCAATAATCCCTGTCCTTGCGGCAGCGGCAGGAAATATAAGAAATGCTGTCTGGAAAAGGACCAAGCGGCCCTTGTGGCTTCGTCGCCAATAACCGAAGCCACCCAATCAGATGAGGAGCCGGCCACGAATGATTGGGAGGAATCTGAAACGTCGGAGGAAGTGGAACCTGTAGAGCCTCCGAATAGTGCCGATGATCTCGAACGACCGCCTCTCCGCGAATACCCGCGCATAGACCAGAACCTGCCAGACCTCTTTCCGGAAGACGAGTTGCTTATCAAGGATTGGTGGAAGCAAACGGATCCCTGTTATGAAAAACGTGATGCTGACCAAATGATCAAGCGTCTCGAAACGGCGTTGACTGAATTCCCCAGCATCTTCGTCCATTTGGGATTGGAATCCGAATTCCTTTTTGACCTGGGCAGTGAACTTGGACGGCGTGGAAGGATGCCGGAATACATCGCCCTTCTCCAGCGCTTGCGCCGCGAGCAACGGCAAATGTACTCCTTTAGGTATGGCGCATTCGATTCCGATGTGATCGCCGAACTGGTCATCGCCGGTCAATTGGAGGAAATCCCCGCGTATCTTGACTTGTTTAAGCAGTATCCGGACGCGCAGCCCGACTATTGCGACCATCTATGCAACCTGCTGGCGTGGCGAGGCCACGCCGAGCCGCTTTACCTTTTGTGCGAGGCCGTCGCCATCCCCATGATGACTTCTGCCGAAGTGATCGGCGGCGATTTTACGCTAGGCTGGTTGATTCGACGCGAAGTAATCCCGTTCTATGATGGCGGGGACACTTCGCCCGGCGCGCTTGAAAAGACCGCCGATGCGATCCGTCGGTTGGGGGAGCGAATCCAGTACCCCCTCAAGCCCGATACCGAGTGGCTCGGCGCCGGGTTGGCAGCTTGCATCGAACCTCCGCGGGTCGGCTCGCGCGGCACCCTCGGCGACCAGGAACAGCGCCGGATTGGGTTGAATTTCGCCTCGCATTTGCGCCGCACTCGACAGATTCCCTGGGTCCAGGCGTTTCTTTTGAGCAACCTGTTGCAGGATTATTTGGCGCGGTGTCGCAAGAATAAAATACCATGGTTGCGCCTCCAGAAGCAGGATATTGAAGCCTTTGCCGTATGTCGAGCGAGGCTCTTCTTTTGCATCAACGGCGTGATCACGCTCGCCATCATTCAGGGCATGGTTTGGTTTGCCGAGTATCTGGAAATCGCCTCTGCGATATCGGCGACGCAAGCCAAACGGATCAAGAACGATTGCGGGCAGCTTTTCGATGCCGCTAGCAGGGTCGTGGATTCAACCGATCCCGCCTATCGTATTTGCCCAACCTTCGAGCAGTTGACCGTGCTTACCGCGAGTTAAGGCTGCGCCCCCTCGGTTGCCTTTTTTGCGTTGAGCAATCTCTCCAGGTTCGGGTTGGCGGAACTGCCGCCGGCGAGGGCTTTTTGGTAATGCCATCGAGCCAGCTCCAAGAGGGGCGGCTGCTGCGTGGCGTAGATCACCGCGAGGTTGTTGTGGGCCTCGCCATAGCCGGGTTCGAACTGAACCGCTTTGCGCAGCGCCGTTTCCGCCGGGCCGCGCATGCCTTTCGCGCTGAGGGTCAGGCCAAGGTAGTTTTGAACCTCGGCGCTCCGTGGTTCCAATTTCGCTGCGCGGCTCAAGGCATCAAGGGAGCCGTCGTATTGCGCCTGACGCAACCGCAATTGACCGAGGAGCAACAGGCATGTGGCGTTATCGGGCGCAAGCGCGACGGCCTGCAGAATATTGGTCTCAGCAAGTTCAAGGTGATTAAGCTCAAGTTCCACCGCAGCCAAATTGGCGAGGGTGGGGACATGGTTCTGTTCCTGGCGCAGCACCTGCAAGTATTTGTCCTCGGCCTTGTCCAACTGTTTGGCCGAGAAATAGCGTTGAGCTTCAGCCGCAAGCGCAACTGTGCCCGGCGGCAGTTCTTTGGCTGCTTTCTTGTCGGCCTGGACGTCGGTCTGGACGAGCTTGGTTTCCGGTTTCCGGAACAGCGCCAATTCCTCAGCCGTGTAAGGCGCCTGCCGCGCCTCGAACACATCGAGCCGTGAGCGCAGCGTGGCCACTTGCTTTTCCATTTCCACCACGCGGGCCCCGGCAACCTTGTCATTGCGACGGCTCAGCTCTTTGGCCGCCGCATCGAGCTGCTTCTTCAGATCATCCCGCTCTTGCTGCAGCTTCTTGATACGTTTCGCTTCCTCGGGTTTACCCGGTGGTGGGGCCGCCGTTGAAGCTGCTGCTCGATCAGACTTCATCTCTTTGGCCAAGGCGTCGAGCTGCTTCTTCAGATCATCCCGCTCTTGCTGCAGCTTCTTGACGCGGTTCGCTTCCTCGGGTTTACCCGGTGGTGGGGCCGCCGTCGAAGCTGCTGCTCGATCAGACTTCATCTCCTTGGCCAAGGCGTCGAGCTGCTTCTTGAGGTCATCCCGCTCTTGCTGCAGCTTCTTGACGCGGCTTTTGTTCTCCGATTTAGCGGATGGAGCAGCGGCGGTCGCGCTCGCAGTTGTCACCGACAACTGTTTCACCCGGCTCTCGAGCGTGATCTTCTCGATGCGGAGGATTTCTTTGTCTGATTCCAACGTTGCAATCTGCGCCTGGGCCAGGGCCAACTGCCGGCTTTCGGTGCCGCTCTTGGCAGCGCGCGGAGCGGCTTTCAACTCGGCGAATTGCTTTTTCAGAACCTTATTCTCAGCGCGGAGCAGGGTGGCGGCGTCGCTGTCGGCCTTCAAGGCTTTCAAGCGGGATTGCGTCGCCTCCTTCTCCTGCGCGAGTTCTGAGGCGAGTTTTGTTTGTTCGGTGAGCTTGCGGTTGGCGATTTCAAGCTCCTTGCGAGTGGTCTCAATCCTGTCGGTGTTCGAGGAGCTTGGTGGCAATTTGTTCAACTTGATTTGGAGGGCCGTGCTCTCCTTTTCCAGCGCTTCCGCCTTCCTGGTTTGCTCCGCGAGGCTCCGTTTGGCCTTTGTCAGGGCCTGCTGCGCATCCCCCAAGGCTTGCTTGTCCGACGTGGGAACTGGCTTGGCTCTCTCCTGCTCCAAGCCGACTCTGAGCAAATCATTCTCTTTCAACAGCCCCTTGATTCTATCTTCGGCCTTGCCAAGTTCACGTGGGTCCGACCTGGCGGGCTGGGCAGCTAGAGCCTCCTTGAGCTTCGCCTCGATCGAAACCTTGTCCTCCCCCAAGCGGCGCACTTGATTCTCCAAAGCGCGAAGTTGATTCCCCCAATCGTTCAGCGGGGGTGGCTGGGCCGGTTGGGCGAGGCTCGCGTCGGGTGCCGCCGTTGACTGGGTGGTCAAGCTTCTCGGGACTGGCGCCGGGGGGGGCGGAACTCGCTCCGCCATCGCAGCAACTTTTGTGGCGAGATAATTCATTCGGAAATTGACGACTTTGGGGTTCCAGTCAGCGTAACCTTTCTGAAGCCGCTGCAGCGAGGTCTGGGCTTCAAGGTATTTTGTCAAAGCCCGCCCGGGTTGGTTGGCGTTGCCCAGCGAGTCGGCCTCCTGAATGAGGTTATAAATGAGAATGTACTGGTCATCCGGCCCCTCCGCCCGCGCGCCCGACAGAACCGCAAGCAGCGCCAAAATGATTGAAATCCGTTTCATAAACACATGGTAAAGCGGATTCCAGGCCGTTGGCAACGGTTTACACCATGAATCTGGCGTTCCTGAAGGAGCTTCGGATTATCTCACCCCGCCTGAAACCGCTGAGACCCGCCAGTGTTGTTCGCTGCTCCGGTTCGATGCTCGGACGGATCGGCGTCAGCACGATCGCGCATCCTTCGCGAACCGTCACATTCACATGGTCGCCGACGTTCAGGTGCGCCAGATCTATCAACGCAGCGTCAAAGATAAGGCCCTGCGGGGTGTGGGACAAAATTCTTCAGTCAGACAGCCAGGGGCAGAATATCGTTACGTGCCGCATGCGCATTGAGCCGGTCTTTCCAGAACTCCTTCAATCGTAGGCTGTTATGAAGGTAGTGCGTAAAGACGCAACCCAGGTAAACCTGACGGGTCTTGGCTGAGCCGTCGGCCTGCTTGCCGCGCCGGCCCTCCAACTCCTCCGAGCGCATCGGCACGCCCGTCCCATCACCGCTGGCGTACAGGATCGGGGCATCGCAAAAGCCCGGCTGGGCGGGCCGCTCGTGCGCCTGAGAGCGCACTTGAAGAGAGACAGGTGAACTCGATTCGGTCGGCGGTTTTGGCGAGCCTGCGAGCGAAACGGCGAAGCCCGAACGAAATAGTGCGGCCAGCGCTGAGGGAGTGGATCGCGTC
>JBAXTC010000296.1:0-8560 GCA_037130375.1 Verrucomicrobiota bacterium
GAAACGGAAGTTCTCTGAACTCACCGCGCCACATCTCGACTCCACACGTTGGGTGTGCGAGTTTAGAGATGCATAAGTCCCGACAGGGACGGCTGAACTCCTGCGAGATCGGTCAGTCGTCCCGGAACTTATCGTGCTGGGGGCGATGGTTCCCTACGTGTGGAACGTTGGGCTTATCGCATGTCTCGTGTAAGACATGAAACAGGCGACGGAACGCGAACAATTGCAACGTCTGCTGTTTGGAATCCAGCGACTCCTGACCCAATGCCGCGACACGACTCCGACTGAAATCGAACTGTCCGCGCTGGCGGCCAGGCAGCTTGCCATAGGGCGCACAGGGCCGGTCAGCAAACCCTCACGCCGGCACCTTTTCCCTTTGCGGTGGCCCCACCTCCACCGACACCGTATCGAACCGGGCATCGCCAGGACAATACGAAAGCAGCTCCAATCCGATGGCATGGCCGGTGGTTTCGTCCTTGATCAGGACGACACCGTCGCCCAGTTCGGTGCAGATTTGGTTGGGACGCGGGGTCTGCCAAAAGATCGTCAGCAATTCCATTTCCGGTTCGTAATAGACTTTTACTTGCGCCATACGTTTTCGCCTTCTTTGATGGCGTCGGTGCGATACGCCGTTACCAGGTAGCCCTCGCCGTTCTGGCGCCGCACCACTGCCACCATCCAATGCTGTCCGGCCATCCGATAGAAAAGCATAACCTTCTCATCCCGGCTGCTCCGACGAATCTCATCGGGAACCGTCAAGGCCCGTTGCACCAGTTCCAGACACCCAGCCACATCCGGATGCTTGGCGATTACCTTCTCCCAGTAATCGGGTGAAGTTCGCACCGTGAAACCGAGCGGTGTTGCCACCTCAAACAGAATCCGCCAGTGGTCGCTCACGGATTCAGTTTCCCACCATTCTCCCGTCTCTGCAATGAAAAGCTGCCATGAAAAGCTAACTGCCGCGATGTTGTCCGAGTCGCACCACGGCTTCCCAAGTCAGGTCGATGAGGGTTGCGGCTTCCGGGCCGGATTTCGTGGACCAGATGGCACGGAGAAGTTGGTCAACCGACTCCCGCGTGACGGGCCGCGACGGACGCGGCAGCAGCGCGACGGCCTGCCCCAGAGAATCCCATTGGTCAAGCAGCGAGAGGACCGCAGCAGCCGCGCCGGTGGCCAGGTGGGTCGGGTGGATGCCATATCGCAATGCGAGCCGTATGGCGCCAAAGAAACGGTCGTCGTATCCGAGTTTGCGAACCTGGTCGCGGGTGACGCGGGCGATGAGGTCGTTGAGGGTGGGGCGGACCATGCGGGCCAACAGATCGTCAGCATAAGCCGCATAGCCGGCCGGACTGAAAAGGGGATCGCCAAGCGCGGCGTACTTGCGGATTAGCGCAGCGCCGGATTCCTCCAGGAACGCGGCCCGTGCCGTGGCCATGATGTCCGGATGCGCGGCAGCGTCGGACATGGCAGTGAGACCGCGGCGCTCGCCAAGGAAGGCGATGAGCGCGTGAATGGCGTTATGTCCGTAAAGTTTGGCTTCCTCGAAGGGCAACAGATCGGGCTTCTCGATAAAAACGTCGATCCCGCGAGTGAAACCAGGGAGCGCGATCTGCGAGATGAAGATACGGTTGAACTCCTCAACCAGCACAGCCTTGGGAATCGCCGGCGTCATGGTTGCGAGATTCAGCTTCGTGAGAGTGGCGGGGGCGGTGATAACACCCGACATCTTACCGATGACGGTGTTGAGAAACTGAATGTCTTGGAGAACCGCGGGAGGGCAATACTTGGCGACAGCTTCGTGCAGAAGTTCGGCGGCGTGGTTGTGGTTTTCCGCGGTGTAGATGATGGTCGGCCGCCGGGCGGTGCGCAGAGCAAGGCCAGCCGCCAGAGTGCGGGCCACGCTGGTGTGGCCGCCGGTGTCGTAAAAAGCGACGCTCGGGAGCGATGTTGCCAGTTCATCGCTCTGGGCGATGGCTTCGAGGATGTGCTGACGGTCGGCGGGGACGGCGGGGTTATAGAGTTCGACACCCGAGATCGCAGCTTGCTCGATGCGGTCGGGGAGCGCGATGTTGATGGTATAGCAGCCATCAGCTGATCGGACGGCTTGAACGATACCGGCGTCCACCTCGGCGATGACGAAGCGGGAAAAATGGCCGGAACGAAACGCCTCATAAAGGAAGAGAGCGCTCTGAATCGGGCCGAACCCGAATCCGACGAAGGTTTTTGGGTTCACCAGATTCTATTTGCCGGCCACGCGAAGAAGTTCTTCCTCGGCAGCCTTCGTCCATTGGCCGTGGTCAAGCTTCGCCGCGACGGTCGGGAAAGGCTTGTGCAGGTCCACCAGCGGGATCAGGCCGATATCGTGGAGCATGGGGTACACGATGATTTTCCCGGCCAGCGTGCGGTTCTCGACAGCGGCAATGCCTTCGGTGGCGCCGGCCATGCCGCTGACGGCATCGACCGAGCAGTTGGTGTTGAGCTGGCCGGACGTGACCTTTTGCAGCACGATTTTCATGTCGCGGATGGTCGAGCCGCTGGTGCCGAACATGAAGCAACGGTTGGCAATATAGGTGTCCAGGTCCAACTCGTGCTTCGTGGGTGCAGGAATGCCGGCGAAGAGGTTGATGAGGCAGCCGGGCTTGCTGTCGCGGATGCTGCTGGCGACCAGCGCCGGGACCGGAGCCATGAGCGCGAAGTAGGAGAACCGCTCGGTCAACGGCGTTTTGGCAGTGTTGATCATTTTCATGATCACACTGTTCGAGGCTGCAAGCGGGTCAGCTTTCTTCTGAATTGACGCGAGGCGAGCGTCATCCATGTCCGTGCCGATGACGGAGATATTCTTGATGCCCGAGCAGACCGCGCGAATGACGTGCATTTGTCCCATCGGTCCGCCGGCCCCGATGACGATAACACTGTCGCCCTCGCGGATCTCGCCGGTGAGCGGAATGTTCTTGTAAGAATCGGCAGGGGCGCTTCCGGTCGTGCCGACCCAACGGGTCATGCCGTAGTGGACCCGCCCGACGCCGACATTCACCGACGCGCCGATTTTCCGTCCCCCGAGGACGACGTTCATAATGCCACGGGCGGCGAGTTTGTCGTTCAGGATTTCGAGAGTGGCCTTGTCGGCTCCGAAGTAGATGATGTCATCGCAGTACTCATTGGCCACTGAGCCAGCCTCGGCGGGAGTCTTCCGCAATACCTCGGCTGGTTTGCCACCGGCTTCGCACGGGAGGCTCGCGATTTGGATGGTCGCGGGATTGTCGGCGACGATCAGCAGTCTGCCGCCCGCCTTGATGGCCTGGCGTTCGATGTTAACATAAGAATCCTCGACACACGCCCACGGCTCCACTAGCGCCACGGCAGACGCGGCGAGCTGCTCGTTCACGGGGATGAGGAAGCGTTCGCCGGACTTGTCAATGACGACGCGTTCATCCATCAGAACATATTCCTGGAGCGCGCCCTCAAAGTTGTAACCGAACGCCGAGGCGGAGCCGGCGGTGGGCAGGTCGCGGTAGTCGGTCTGTACGAGGCACCGTTCGCCGATCTTGTGATGCTTGACCTCTGAGCCGACGGCGACGATGCGGCAGGTAACCTCGTGGCCCGGAACCGTCGGCTTGGCGCCAGGGACATAGTTGGGCATTTCATCCAATGCCTCGGAGGTCAGCCCCTTGACGACGACGCTTTTGCGCGGGTGCCGGTCGAACTGTTTCAGCAGCTTGAGGTCGGAGAAACAGAGCCCCACGCATTCAACTTTGGCGAGGATCTGGTGTGGGCCGGGCGCGGAGACAGCTTTGGCCGGGTTGAGGGTGAGCTGGCTGGGTCCAACAAGCTGGACGGCGAATTGTGTGGCAGGAAGTGTTGCTTTCTTCATGATGCGTTTCTTGGTTGAGATAAGCGGGTTGATTGAGGGGAGTGGCCTGGGTGGCGTGCTCTACGAGAGCATCACCTGACCGCCGGTAACGGGCAGGGCCTGGCCGGTCTCATACTTCTGTTCGATCAGATAGTAGATTGCCTTTACCACATCGGCGGTGGCGCAGCCGCGGTTCATCGGAACTTTGGATTCGTAAAACCGCCGCACGTCTTGGATCGTCTTCGCGCCCGGCACTTTGCCGCTCCGGAGATACTGCGCGAACAGCCCGTTCTGCGGATCGGACCAAAGCGGGCCATCGAAGAAATTACCGGGGCAAATCGCGTTGACCTTCACACCATCCTCCACCAGTTCCAGAGCGAACGACTGCGTCAGCCCGATGCCCCCGAACTTGCTGCCGGCGTAAGCGCCGTTGCGGTTCGAGCCGGCGAGGCCGGACTTGGAATTGATCTGGATGATATCCGAGAGGTAATCACTCTTTGCCAAACGCTGCGTCGCCAGAATCGGGGCGACCTTCTGCACGCACACGAAGTAGCCCTTGTAGTTCACGGTGGTGACGAAATCGAAGTCCTTCTCCGGTTGGGTCTTCACGCTGCCGGCCCGGAGCACCCCGGCGTTCGAGATAAGCACGTCGAGTCCGCCAAAGCGGCGGACGACTTGTTGGATCGTTTCTTCGACCGACGCGCCATCCGCAACGTTGATCGACAAGCCAATCGCGCGGGGTTTGTTGAGCTGCGCGTTGATGGCTTCTGCGGCGGCCTGCGCGCCCTCGGCGTTAACATCAGCCAGCACCACGGTCGCGCCCTGGGAGATCATATCCTGCGAAATCTCCAGTCCGAATCCCTGGGCCGCGCCGGTAACGACGGCCACCTTCCCCGCAACGCGTCCGCCGGCCCGCCCGGCAGCGGTGATTCCCTTGCGGTACGACTCGACCTCCCAGTCTTCGATGAACCTCCTCATGCCATCGTTCATGTAACGAACGCCGCCGAGCTTGCGGGCGCCCGCCATCACCTTGATGATGTCGGCATAAACCAGCCGCACAATATCCGCGCCAGCAAAATCGTCGCCGACCGAGAACATGCCGAGTCCCTTCACGAGCACGACGTGCGGGGTCGAGCCGGTCTGCTTCGCGTGTTCCTGAATCGCCAGGCGGAGTTGTTCGACGAGTTGCGCGGGCGTGGCGTCGGCGATGGGCTCGAACCAGAGCGGGAATGACTTGCAGTAAACAATCTGGTCGGGTGTGATCGGGCCGAAGGTGGCGACGGCCTTGCCGTCAACGCCGGCAACGAGCGCCATCACTTCGGGCGCGTCGGAGAAGGTCACAATCTTCAGATTCTCGCCCGTCGCCAGCAGTCCACGCAGAGCTGGGCCGAGGATTCGGATCAGGTTGCGCGCAGCGGTGGCATCAACGTTCGTGGTCTGGCCATAGGCCGGCGCATCGCCCGCGGCGCTGAGCAGTTTGCGGAGCGTCTCTGCGAGCCAGTCAGTGTGGGTGCGGATTTCTTCGGGCGTATCGGCGCAGATGACGAGTCCGTGGTTCTGCATGAGAACGGCCCGAGGGCAATCCCGACCGGTGGCTGTCTTGAAATCCTGCAGTGATTGCTGGAGCGTCTTCGATAGGATGTACCCCGGATCGACCTCGGGAATCCACACCACTTCGCCGGCCAGTTGCCGGGCGAGTTCCAGCCCTTTCGCGCAACAGGTGACCATGTTCACCAGCGTGCTGTGCGTATGGACGACATACTGCCACGGCATGAGGTGATGCAGGAGGGCCTCGACGCTCGGACGTTGATTCTTTTCCGGATGAATGCGGGCAGCCAGTGTGGCAGCCTTGAACTCCGCTTCGCGCTTCATCCGCTCCTCGGACAGAGTGCTGTTCAGCAGGGCCTCGAGCTGGTCGCGATCCATTTCGACAAACCCTTCGGGCGGCATCGTGGCGAGGGCGTGGCCGCTGCCTTTGACGAACAACCGCCCGCCAACCTTGACGGACGTGTTCCCGCCGCCGGCGATGACGAACTCAGGATCAGCCCCGTAGTAATGGGAGAGCTTCAAGAGCACTTCCATCGGGGTGTCCGATGCTGAAAAGGTGGGCCACTGCATAGTGGATGCCATAATGATGTTGATGTTACTTTGAATTCAAATACCGGTGAATCACAGCCTCCCCAAGTGAACGAAACGCCGCGATGCGGGCCGTCGCATTCGGGTACTTGGGATTGGGTTTGCCCTGCGCATCCACGAAACCGCTCTCGCCGTGGAGCGTGAGGAATTGGTGCGCCGCAACGACGCAGGCGCCTTCCCAAAAGATTTCCTGCACATCAGGAGGGACGGGCGCGCCCTTAAGACACGCCGGCTCGATGGGCAGCAGGTCGAGGGTGTTGTGCTCGGTACCGGCGGTGACAACCAACCCGGCCGCCCGCATCGCCAGAACGTACTGGCTCAGCACTTCCGGCGTGTTGCGGATCGGGATGAACTCGGCACACTCGAAGCCGCGGGCTTTGAGGTCCGTAATCAACTTCTCGACGGGCTGCTCGAATGGGCAGACGGGACTGGTGCCGTCAGCCAGCGTAGGATAGGCGGGGATGCCGCCGAGTTCGAGAATCAGCCGAAGGCTTTGCTCGAAGTTGACGAAGGTCTCATCAACATAGGCCGGCTTGCCCGATTTCATCAGTTGGGCGCGAATCTCGTTCTGAATCTTGACGGCGTCATCCGGACCGAACTTGGGCGCCGATGTCAGCCCGAAGGCCCGGGTAAGCTTCTCGATTCGTTCGGTCGCCGGAACCTGCGCGAAGATCGCTTCCTGAAACGCCTGGCAGACATGCCGTTCCTGGAGGTAGATGCGCGCGCGCGGGCATCCGTGGCGTCTGGCCACCATGTCAATCACGCCAGCCTCAGTCAACGGAATGGGCAGCCCGCGGTCACCGAGCACCTCGGACAGCTTGCGGATGACCTCGCGGATGCGCGTGGCGTCATTGTGACGGATGATGCCCAGGAGCCGTTCGGCTTCGGCGCTGAACGGGGCAAATCGCGTAATACCCTTGCCGCAGACGTACATCTTGCCGGGGTTGCCGGGGTCGTTGATCTTCACGCCCCCCTTCACCAGTTCATCGATCAGACAGATGATCTCCAGCCCGAAAAGAGGAAAGATGCCGGCCTTGCGGGCGCCTTCCGCGAAGTCGCCATAGACATCGTAGTCGTAGTAGTTGCTGACACCCAAAACCCGGATTCCCTGGGCGGAGGAAAGCTCGATGGCCTGCGCCACCGTTTGAAACGCCGAGAAATTCGGCGGCAGGTGAATGTGGCTGTTGACCTTCAGCCGGGCCGGCGGCGGCCCGCCTGCGCTCACCCTGGCGGCGATATCCTTTGGGGTTCCCAGTTCTTTGAGAATAGCGAGAGCTTCCGCGGCGCGTTGCGACATATAGAGGTTTCGAGCGTTCTTGATCTTTTCGTGGCTGCCACAACTTGTCAACTGCAAGCCGTGGTCTCAGCGGCGAATATTATTGAATCGTGGCCGCGACCCGCAGAACTTTCCGCGGTGGCAGATGCAGCCCCATGGCCAGGGCATCCTCGGCCGCTTCTTTGATGGCTTCGCTGATCGTCGGATGGGCGAAAACGGTTTCCGCGACATCCCGCACGCTCACCTCTTGTTGGAGCAAAGCCACGGCGGCGGCAATGCATTCGGTCACGTTATGCCCGATCATGTGTACGCCCAGGAGCCGGCCAGTCTCGCGATGCCGCACCACTTTCACGAATCCCTCATTATCATTGACCGCCAGCGCTTTGCCCAAATGCGACAGCGGGAAAGTTCCAACCGACACCGCGAGGCCCCTGGCTTTGGCTTCCTCCGCCGTCAACCCCACGGTCCCAATCTCGGGAAACGTATAGACGGCGCTGGGAATCGGAGCCGTGAACTCATGCCCCTGACCGAGGGCGTTCTCGACCGCCGCCACCCCGTGAGCCGACGCCGCATGAGCCAACAGGCACCGCCCGTTGGCGTCGCCGATGCAGTAATAATTCTTCACGGACGTCTCCATGCGATCATTCACGCGAACAAAACCGCGATCAGTCGCCAATCCGATCGTCTCGAGTCCGATCTCGGCCGTATTCGGACGCCGTCCCGTCGCGACGAGCACTCGCTCGGTGTCGATGGTCTCGCCGTTGGCCAACTTCGCAATCGCGCCCGATCCGCCCAGGGTCAGGCTCTCGATCTTCACGCCAGTAAACACCTTGATGCCTCGCGCGGTGAGGATTTTCGTCAGCAACTGCGCCACCTGCCCGTCCAGGTTCGGCAGAATCTGCGGCAACATTTCGACAATGGTCACAGCCACCCCCAGCGGCTGCATCATACAGGCAAACTCGCACCCGATGACGCCCCCACCGACGATGAGCAACTTCTTCGGCAGCGTCTTCCAGTGCAACGCCTCGTCGCTCGTGCAGACGACATTCACATCCGTCGGCCACCCAGGAATCCGGGACGGAACCGAACCCACCGCCAGGATGATCTTGTCCGCCGTAAACTCCTCGGGCGCCCCGACCGGCCTGGTGACCACCACCTTGCCCGCTCCGGCGACGACCCCACGCCCCTGAAGGACCGCGACCTTCCGTGCTCCAAGCAGGCCCTTGATGCCCGTCCGCAGCGTTTGCAGAATCTTGTCCTTGCGGGATTGTATCTTCGGCCAGTTCACGGCCACCCCC
>JBAXTC010000297.1:0-8546 GCA_037130375.1 Verrucomicrobiota bacterium
TCGAGGAAAAGTGCGCCGACTGCCGCCGACGGCTACGATTTTGCAGGTTCTTGAACCAGCCCTGCGGCCCTCTCGCCAGGCCCTGAAATTACTTGATAAATATCCCCGGAAATAGACAATCACCACCCGACATTATGAATAACCTGATAATTAACAGAGCGGCAGACAACATTCGCATTCTATCCGCGGCCATGGTCGAAAAAGCAAAATCCGGCCATCCGGGTGGAGCGATGGGTGGGGCGGACTTCATCAACATCCTCTTCACCGATTTTCTGCGCTATGACCCGGCAGACCCAGCCTGGCATATTCGCGACCGTTTCTTTCTAGACCCGGGCCACATGTCGCCGATGCTCTATTCGGTGCTGACGTTGGCCGGATTCTACACGCTCAACGACCTGAAAAACTTCCGCCAATGGGCCAGTCCCACGCCTGGCCACCCGGAACTGGACATCAAACGCGGAGTCGAAAACACCTCCGGGCCCCTTGGCCAGGGCCATACGATTGCCGTCGGAGCTGCCATTGCGGAGCGCTTCCTCTGCGCCCGATTTGGGGAGTGGATGGCCCACAAGACCTATGCCTTTATCTCCGACGGCGGCGTGCAGGAGGAGATCTCGCAGGGGGCGGGCCGGATTGCCGGCTACCTCGGCCTGAACAACTTGATCATGTTTTATGATTCCAATGACATCCAGCTCTCCACCAACACCAACGCGGTCACCCATGAGGACACAGCGAAGAAATACGAAGCCTGGGGCTGGCGCGTGTTGACCATCGACGGAAACAACCCCGACCAAATCCGGGCCGCGCTGACGCAAGCCATTGCCGAAAAGGAAAAGCCGATGTTGATCATTGGCAAAACCATCATGGGCAAAGGCGCCGTGACAGCCGACGGCAGCAACTATGAGCGCAAGTGCGCAACCCACGGCATGCCCCTGGGCGAAGCGGGCGCGTCATTCGAGAAGACCGTCGAACACCTTGGTGGCAACGTTGCCGAACCCTTCAGCATCTTTCCCGAGACCGCCGCCCTCTACGCGGCTGCCCGGGAACAAAAAGTGGCCGCCGCCGCCGCGCGCAAAGCCCAACAACAAGAGTGGGCCAAGACCAATCCCGAGCTGGCGGCAAAGCTCGACCTGTTCTTCTCGGGCATTCTGCCGCCATTGAACTTCGAGGAAATCCCGCACAAGCCCGACAGCGCGAGCCGCGTGGCTTCCGGCGTTGTGTTGGGGTACCTGGCCAAAAAGGTCGAAAACCTCATCGTCGCCTCAGCCGACTTGTCCAACAGCGACAAGACCGACGGGTTTTTGAAATGCACCAAGCAGTTCGTGAAGGGCGATTTTAGCGGCGCATTTTTGCAGGCTGGCGTCAGCGAACTGACGATGGCCGCACTCGCAAACGGCCTCACGCTCCACGGCGGTGTTTGGGCTGCCTGCGCCACCTTCTTTGCCTTTAGCGATTATATGAAGCCAGCCGTCCGAATGTCCGCCCTGATGGGGCTGCCGGTGAAGTTTATCTGGACCCATGACGCCTTCCGCGTGGGTGAGGACGGCCCCACCCATCAGCCAGTCGAGCAGGAAGCCCAAATCCGTTTGCTCGAACATCTCAAGAACCACAACGCCCGCATGAGCCTCCTGGCCCTGCGCCCCGCCGATTCCTGCGAGACGGCCGTCGCCTGGAAAATGGCGCTCGAGAACACCCAAACTCCTACAGCCCTCATTCTGTCACGGCAGAATATCAAGGATATCCCGGCCAAGCCGGACTCGACACGCTACCGTGACGCCTTGCAGGCGGAAAAGGGCGCCTACGTCGCACTCGATTGCGAAGGAACTCCAGATGTCCTCCTGGTGGCCAGTGGCTCCGAAGTATCGACCCTTATTGGCGGGGCGGAGTTGCTCGCCAGCAAGCAAGGAATCAAAGCGCGCATCATTTCGGTCATTTCGGAAGGGCTATTCCGCCAGCAGCCCGCTCAATACCAGCAACACATCCTCCCGGCGGACCTGCCGATCTTCGGCCTGACCGCCGGCTTGCCGGTGACGCTGGCTGGTCTAGTCGGGCCAAAAGGAAGAATCTGGGGCCTGGACCGTTTCGGCTACTCTGCTCCAGCCAAGGTGCTCGACGAAAAACTCGGGTTCACCCCGGCCAACGTTTATGAGCAGGTCACCCTCTATCTGGCCGAAATTGAAAAATCCGAAAGGAAAGCGGTCAAGTAGTACCTGGAATTACAGGCCCTGCCCTGGTGGCGGCAGGAGGCCGCTTCCTGAACGTCATGAGCGTCCTCGACCTCGACGACCGACTGGTCGGCAATCACTCCAGCTACCGGGCCAACATCACGGCGGGGTCATTGAAGATCACCGAAAGCAGGGTCATCGCCGATTTGCTATTGCGCGACATGGATGAAACCGCCTGGAAGCAAGCCACGGTCAAAGACAACCTCCTCAAGGCCAAGAACCCTGCGACCGCCATCCGACTGGCCAGGCTCATCCGGCAGCGGTTGGAGACGATGTCGCCGGAATTGTGGCGGATGGTGCGGGATGGCACGGTGGTCGCCGCCACGCACGCGGTGCTGGCGGCAGCCCTCAAACACAGCTCCCTCCTGGGTGATTTCCTCGACCTGGCGGTCAGAGATGAGTATCGGCGCTTCGGCAAAACTTTGACCAAGAAACTGTGGTTCGACTTCCTGGATGACTGCCGGGGGCGTGATCCGCAGATGCCGCAGTGGCACGAGACCACCTTGAGGCGGATGGGGTCGTCCGTATTCCAAGTCCTGGCCCAGGCCGGATACATCAAGGATACGCGGTCAATGCTGCTGCAACGACCCCACATCACCGCCGAGGTCATCGGCTACCTGGAACGAAACAAGGAGGACTACGTCCTTCGCTGCATCACCGTTGGCACATGAGCGACCAACTGACAGAGCGTTTGAACCGCATCCTGCCGAAGCTGATCTCCGACGAGTTGCTGAGCGGCAGCGGCCTGGGCAACGAAATCGGGCTCTACGTTTTCGATTATCCCGCCGAGGATGAATTGCGCGTCCGCGATCACATCCAGTTCCTGCTCGAGCATCTGCCCAAGTCCAAGCCGGGTCTCCGAGTCAAACATGTGAACCTTTTCGATCTGGTCATCGAACACCTGAAGTCGCGGAACCTGCTGGATCGCGCCATCCAAATGCAGCGCACCGAAGGTGACGAGGCCATGTTGAAGGCGCTGAGCGCCCCATTACACGAAAGCCGGTTGGCCCAGGTCTTCGCGGAGGTTGCCCAACCGGCCCAGCACGACCTGGTGCTGGTTTCCGGCGCTGGCAGCGTATGGCCGCTCCTCCGGTCGCACGCGCTGCTCAACAACCTGCATCCCGTGATGGGCAACACACCGTTGGTGATGTTCTACCCCGGCAAATACGACCAGCTCACCCTGCAACTGTTCGGGATACTTGCGAGCAAGAACTACTATCGAGCCTTCAAACTCGTGCCATAATTCTCAGGAGCCACACATGACAATCAAAGAACTGTTCACGCGCGACATCAACCGCCCCATCAACGGGGTCGTCAAAGCCGAGCAACTGGACGACGCCGTGGTCTGGCAGGAACTCGACGAGTTTGTCGTGACCAGGGAACTGGATAAACACATCCGCAAGTTTTTTGGAGCCTATACCGATGCGCTGGACCATCCCCACGACCCAACTCTCTCTGGCAAGATGGGGGTTTGGATTTCCGGTTTCTTCGGCAGCGGCAAATCGCATTTTCTCAAAGTCCTGTCGGATGTGCTCGGCAATCGGAAACTCACCGCTGCTGGTCAGACCCGGCAGACCGTGGACTTTTTGGAGACCAAAATTAAAGACGCCATGCTTTACGGCGACATCAAACGCTCCGTCGCCGCGAATACGGACGTGATCCTGTTCAACATCGACTCTAAAGCCGATAACCGTGCTGGCCGCGACGCGATCCTCACGGTCTTCCTGAGAGTATTCAACGGAATGCTGGGCTACAGCGCCGATCACCCCTGGATCGCGCACATGGAGCGTTACCTCGTTGGCAAGCACAAGCTCGACACCTTCCAAGCCGCCTACAAGCTCGCAGCCGGGCACGAATGGGTGGATGAGCGCGATGCCTACGCCTTTAACCGGGACGCGGTGGTCCAAGCCCTTTCCCACGCCCTGGGCCAGAGCCAGGACGCCAGCCACAAGTGGTTCGACAACATGGAAAAGTCGTTCCCGCTCACTATCGAGAATTTCTGCGGCTGGGTGAAGGAATACCTCGATTCCAAGGGGCCGAACCATCGCCTGATCTTCCTCGTGGACGAGATGGGCCAGTTCGTCGGGCAGGACACGCAGCGGATGCTGAACCTCCAGACCATCACGGAAGACATCGGCACCGCCTGTGGCGGCCGGGCGTGGGTGGTCGTGACCAGCCAGGAAGACATCGACGCGGTGCTCGGCGAGATGAAGAAAGGCGCGGCCAACGATTTCTCAAAAATCCAGGGCCGTTTCAAGACCCGGCTGTCGCTCTCCAGCGCCAACGTGGACGAGGTCATCCAGGAACGCCTGCTGGCAAAGCGCGGCGAGGTCGTGGCATCCCTGCAAACACTCCACGCGACCAAAGGCGACATCCTCAAGAACCAGCTCAGCTTCACCAACGTCGGCCCCACGCTCAAGGCGTTCAAGGATACCGACGACTTTGTGCGGAACTACCCGTTTGCGCCCTACCAATTCCAACTGGTCCAAAAGGTCTTCGAGGCAATCCGCAAAGCCGGGGCCACGGGGCTGCACTTGTCACGCGGTGAACGCTCGATCCTGGATGCCTTCCAATCCGCTGCCAAACAGGTCGCGGGCGAAGCCGTGGGCGTGCTGGTCCCGTTCTGGCGGTTCTATCCGTCCATCGAGAGTTTCCTCGATACCTCGGTGAAGCGCACCATTGACCAGGCGGAAACCAACGCCAGTTTGGAGCCGCTCGACATCAAACTGCTCCAGGTGCTATTCCTCATCCGCTACGTCGAGGAGATCAAGGGCAACGTCAACAACCTGGTCACCCTCTGCATTGACGAAATCGACGCCGACCGACTGGCCCTGCGCCGGAAGATCGAGGAAAGCCTGCAACGGCTGGAAAAGGAAACCCTCATCAGCCGCAGCGGCGAAAACTACTTCTTCCTGACCAACGAAGAGCGCGACATCAACCGGGAAATCAAGTCGGTCGATCTGAGCAGCGGCGAGGAGGCCAAGCTCCTGGGCGAACTCATCTTCGACGACGTGCTCAAGGGCAACCGCAAGCATCGCTACGCGGTCAATGGAAAGGATTTCATGTTCAACTGCCTGTGCGATCTCCACCCGGTCGGCAGGCGGGTTGAAAACGGCCTGGTCGTCTCGGTCGTCAGCCCCTTGGTCGAAGACGACTACAAGCTCTACGACAACGCCCGGTGCATCTTTGCCAGCACCAATGAGGGAGGTCAAATTCTGCTCCGGTTGAGCGACGACGAGAGCCTGGGGCGCGAGCTTCGCACCTACAAAAAGACGGAAAAATACGTCCTGCAAAAAAATGACGGGGCGCTACCGGAAAGCACAAAGCGGATTCTTCGGAATTGCGCCGAGGACAACCGCCAGCGGCGGGAGCGGTTGGTTGGGTCGCTTTCAACGTTGCTATTGGAAGCCGCGTATTACGCCGCTGGCAGCAGGCTGGCCCTCAAAGCCGAGAACGCCGCCAGCGCCATGAACCAGGCGCTCGATTACCTGATCCAAAACACGTTCCCGAAGATGGGCCTGCTCAAGCGGCTCAATACCGACCCGCAGCGCGAAATCCAGGCCGTGCTTCGCAGCAACGACATCGCCCAGCAGACTCTGGCGGTGCAGACCGAGGATGCCAACCCGCAGGCGCTGGATGAAGTCCGGGGCTACGTGGACCTCTGCACCAGGGCCAGTCGCACCATCGTCCTGCACGACATGATCGAAACCCGCTACGGCATCCGGCCCTACGGCTGGCCGGACTGGGAAGTCGTCCTTCTGGTCGCCCGGCTGGTTGTCCTGGGTGAAATCCAAGTCGTGATGAATGGCGCGGTGGTGCCCACGGAGAAAGTCTATGGCGAGATCAGCGCTCCGGCCAAATGGCGGAAGATCACCCTCGTCCAGCGCCGGAACGTGGATACGAAGCTGCTCCAGACCACACGCGCCCTGGGCAAGGAAGTGTTCTCGGAAATGGGGCCGGAAAGCGAGGAGGGGTTGTTTGCATTTTTGACCGGCAAGTTGAAGAAGTGGGACGCCGACCTCCAGAGCTACAAGCCCCTGGCGGACACGGGCAACTATCCCGGTCACGAGGAAATCACGGATGGCCTGCGAACCGTTGCCAAGTTGCTGGCCGAGGATGACAGCTTCAAGTTCATCGAGCGGTTCAACGCGCTCAAGCCGGAGCTTATGGAACTGGCCGATGACTTACACGACCTGAAGAACTTCTACGACCATCAGAAGCCAGCCTGGGAAAAGCTCCGCAAGGCATCCGAGCGATTTCAGCTCAACCGGCTGGAACTGGAGCGCGACACCCACGCCGCGCCTGCCCTGAAGCGCATCCACGACATACTCAGCGCCCCGTGCCCCTATAATCTCATCAAAGAAGGGGATGGCCTGATCCAGACGGTCAGCGGGGTCAACGACGCGCTGGTGTCGGCTCGCCGCGCCGAGGCCCTGAAGGTCACTGACGAGCAGATCGTCCAGATCGGCAGGGAATTGGAGGCCGTCAAGGCCGACGCGGGGTTAAAAGCTGCGTGCCTTCAGCCGGTGCAAGACCTGCGGACGCAAGTCGAGCGCGAGCAGAGCCTGGCGCACATCGCCCAGGCGCAGGCGGAGACCGTGAACGCCCTGGACACCGCCATCAGCCGCATCGAGGCCGCGTTGAAGGCCAAGACCCCGCCTCCGGCTCAGCCGGGCAAAACCGACCCCCCAGCACCTGTCGTCAAGTCGCGCTGCATCATCAAGCCAGCGGATTTCGTCAACAAACCCTACCTGGAAACCTCGGACGATGTGAAGGCGTTCATCGAAGACCTGCGCCAGCGCCTGGAAGCTGCCATCGCCAAGAACGAGAGAATCCAGATACGCTGATCTCGATGATGCCAGTCGAACTCAAAGCCAAACTTGACGAGCTTCTCAAGCTCCCCGCCGAAACGGAATGGGTGGAGTTCAAGGAGGCCAAGACAAACTTCGATTCCGATGATCTTGGCAAATACTTCGTCGCGCTCTGCAACGAGGCCAACTTGAAGGGTGAACCCGCAGGCTGGCTTGTCTTCGGTGTTCAGGACAAGCCGCGCAAGGTTATCGGCACGCAATATCGCCCGCACCGCGCCAGTCTGGACAGCCTCAAGCAGGAGACCGCCCAACACACGACGGGTCGAATCACGTTCAAGGAAATTCACGAACTTCTATTGCCCGAGGGCCGCGTGGTGATGTTCGAGATTCCGCCCGCGCCTCAAGGCATCCCTGTCGCATGGAAGGGCCATTTCTACGGTCGGGACGCCCATGCGCTCGGCGCTCTAAATCTCCAGGAGATCGAGCAGATTCGCAGTCAAGCCGGTCACCAAGATTGGTCGGCCCAAACCTGCCCCGATGCCTCAATCAACGATCTCGACCCGGCAGCCCTGAAACTCGCCCGCGACAAATTCCGCCAGAAGAACGCCAATCGCCCGTTTGCCGCCGACATCCCGAAATGGGACGAAGCCACGTTCCTTGAGAAGATCAAGCTCACACAGAACGGGAAGATCACGCGGGCCTCACTGATCCTCCTCGGTAAATCGGAGTCCACCCTGCGCCTCTCGCCTGCCGTGGCCCAGATTACCTGGAAGCTGGATTCCGAAGAGCAAGCCTACGAGCATTTCGATCCGCCATTCCTGCTCAACGTCAATGCCGTCTTCGCCCGCATCCGCAACCTGAAATTCCGGCTTCAACCCTTTAATCAACTTGTCCCCATCGAACTGGAAAAATACGACGCCAAAGTCGTCCTGGAAGCCCTCAACAACTGCATCGCCCACCAGGATTACACCCGCCAGTCGCGCATCGTCGTCGTTGAGAAGGCCGACCGGTTGATCTTCGAGAACGCGGGCGGCTTCTTTGAAGGCTCACTGGACGATTACCTGTTCCGCGACCGCATCCCGCGCCACTACCGCAACCGCCTGCTCGCCGAGGCGATGGTGAGCCTGGACATGATTGACGCTTTGGGCATGGGCATCAAACGGATGTTCCTCGCCCAGCGCAATCGCTACTTCCCGTTGCCCGAATACGATTTCTCCCAGCCCGACACCGTGCGGATGGAAATCATGGGCCGGTTGATTGACGAGAACTACAGCCGCGTGCTGATTCAGAAAGCGGACCTCGACCTGGGCACGGTCGTCGCGCTAGACAAGGTCCAAAAGCGCAAACCGCTCACGCCCGAAGAACTCAAACACCTGAGGCGGCTGAAATTGGTCGAGGGTCGCGCCCCGAATGTCTTCGTCGCCTCCAAGATTGCTGCCCTCACCGGCGACAAGGCCCAATACATCCGCAACCGCGCCTTCGACACCGGGCACTACAAGCAGATGATCCTGGA
>JBAXTC010000298.1:0-8514 GCA_037130375.1 Verrucomicrobiota bacterium
TCAGTTGAATCATGGGTTCCAGCTTTTTGAGCCATCAAAAAGTCAAAGCCTGGTCTCAGTTTGGTGTTTTCTGACAGCCTTGAACAGCCTTGAACGGGAATGAAAACTGAGGGTGGGGAAATGGCTGTGCGGTCGAAATTCAGAGGCTCACCGCGTCAAAACTTCTTCCCCAGTTGACCCAGGACGCGTTTTTATTGGGTGGCCGGGATGCTGACACCCCCCCGGAAACACATGCCGATCTTCAGATGATCCCGGTGCTTTTCAGGTTGGCGTTGAATGCGGGTGGAGCGGGGGAATTGCCGTGGGATTGTGGATTGGTCACGGCCTTTGGATTCTTGATTCTGGTCGATGTCTGGCTCAAATCCAGGCTCTCAATTCTCCCTCTCGTGACAGCTTTGAACGGCCCTAAACGGGAATGATAAATTTGGACGCGTTAGCAGTTTGCGTTAGCAGTTGACCCTTTTTGAAGAGGTTAAAACTCGCCATTGCCTTGATTCTATTGGTTGGAATTGAGATTGGAGCGGGTGAAGGGAATCGAACCCTCATTTCGATTCCGCCCTTGAAAAGTGCAACTTTCCTAAGGAAAAAGCATCTTTGGACGTTGACAAACATCCCTGTATGTCTTAATCTGTGTCTTACATGGCATACGTTTGGAAACATCCTAACAGTCGGTTCTTCACCGCCGTCTATCGCAATGAGCAAAACGTCTGGTGCAAGAAGTCCACGAAGTCAACGGCGCGCACTACCGCCATGAGCATTGCCTTGGAGTTAGAGCGCGCGTCGGAAATGGGCCGGCAGAAAGTTCTCACTGAGTCAGTCTGCCGGGAAGTCCTGGGCGGCATACTCGAACGCACCACTGGCGAGAAACTGCGCCAGTCCACGCTGCGCGAATTCATGGCGGAATGGTTGCGCGGCAAGACACACTCACGGCAAGAAGGCACGGCTGCGCGGTATCAAACCACGGCAGAGCGATTCAACAAATTCATGGACAAGAAAGCGGACCTGCCCATTTCAGCAATCACACCGCACGATTGTCAGAAGTTCTATGATGACCTGATCGAGCAAGACCTGGCACCAGCAACGCTACGTTGTGAAATGAAGACCGTGGCCAGCGTGTTCAACCATGCGCGTCGGCTTGGGCTTATTGCGACAAACCCGGCGACGGCGGTTGAATTGCCAGAGCGCATGAAGCAAGTAAGCCGCAGAGTCTTTACAGACGCGCAACTGCAATTCCTTTTGGACGGCGCAGAGCCAGAATGGAAAACCGCAATCCTGCTTGGTTACTATGCCGGCCTTCGGATGGGCGACGCCGTCACGCTCACTTGGGCCAGTGTTGACTTCAGTGGCAACAAGCTGGTGTTCGAGCAGCACAAGACTGGCGACAAGCTGGAGATCCCAATGCATCCCACACTGGAGGCACACTTATCCAAACTCGCGGGCGACACTGCCGGCGAGCTTTGCCCTGGCCTGGCGGCGCAACGCATCAGCGGGCGCTCTGGACTGAGCCGCAAGTTTATCGAATTGATGAAACGTGTGAACATAGGCAAAGACAGCGTGGACACTGCCGGGAAGCAAACACTGGCCCGCCTGAGCTTCCACTCGTTACGCAAATCATTCAACAGCGCCTTGCACAACAAAGGCGTTGACCAAGAGTTGCGGCGCAAGCTCACCGGCCACAAGAGCGACGCCGTCAACGACAAGTACACCACAACCGAAATGGCCACGCTCTTTGAAGCAGTGAACAAGCTGCCGAGCCTCAGAGTATGAAAGCCCGCGCAACTCCGAAAGGCGGGCAGGCAATCGGCGGGCATACCCCAAAGTGCGCGTTCAGGGAAACAGTCGAGTCAAATCTGTTTCGTGCGGCGCGGACTAACCCCGGGGCCGAAAAGGCCTTGCTGCTTTATCGTGAAGCTCTGGCCGCGATTGACCGGCTCGCTCAGGACGCTACCGAGAACGGGAGCAGCGCCACTGCGTTGGCGAATCTGGCGCCCGTATGCGTTGAAAGAGCCTTGCAGGTTGCGCTGGCGGGCGACCCGGAGGCGGGCGGGGACCATTCTGTGGTCGAGGGCGTGTCTGTCGGTGTTGAAATGCTCGCGGAAGCGGTGAAGGCACAACCAGTGCGTTTCGTCGCAGTCGGTCGCGTCCGGTGGTGCTGGCCCGTGCTGTGGGCGGCGAGGGACACTGCAAAGGACCATGAGGAACTCGCCGAGAAACTGCATCTCGCCGGCTATTGGCCGATCAAGCCCGAGGGAGCAATCAGCCTGACCGGCATTCCAAACTCGCGTGTTATGCTGGCGCTCTGGGATCTGGTGGTCAGACCGAGAATGCTACAGGACTCCCTCCGCTACATACTGAAGGCCGAGCCAGAGCCCTTCAATATAGAATTCCCCCCGCTGACCAAAGACCCCGCCAGTATTGACTTCTGGTGGAAGAAGGGGATCAAACCAATTCTTGAAGCTGAACGAGCTTGGCTCGGAACGTCCGGCGCTCTGAAAGATTACTTGAAGCGCGCAGACACAGAGAAAAAGAAATCCTGTAAGGACAGGGAAAGGAACGACGACCCTTACCGGGCGAAGGCCGAGACGAAGGCGTGGAATGGGTTTCTTACGGACTGCAATCAGGCACTCCTGCGACTCGCCCCGCGTGTTACGGACAAAACGCACAAAAAACCGTAACCCTCCAGCTTCCACCGTCGGCGAACATGCCCGAACTTGCGGGCATGTTAAAAACCAACATCACACGCGCGGCGCCGCCGACGCAGCCTGCGCCCATTCTTCAACCGACATTCGTGAGGCTGCCCCGCCCAGGGCAGCGCGATTTGTCGACCGGGCTAAGTCGCACGGCAATTTACAGTTTGCTTGCAGCCGGCAAGGTGCGTTCGGTCTCCATGCGGCAGAAGGGCGTCAAGAGGGGAATCCGCTTGATTGACTTTAAATCGCTTATCGCGGCTATCAACAGCAGCGAGGCGGCATGAACTAAAAGGGCGAGCCGCCAAGCTCGCCCCCGAAAAGGAACTTTCTATGGCTTTATTTTCCCTCACCGCCACCGCCGCGTCAATAGGAATCGCACCGCTAGAAATCATGCGGCAGTGCCCCAGGTTCGCCGGCTGCTCGGTCAACCATTGTCCGCTCGACTCGGAGCAAGATCGCCACCTGCCCCATCCCAGCGACCGCGAAAGAGTCTGCCCGTTGGAGAAGCAGGTCCGGCTGAGGATCGGCGCAAAGCACCTGAGTGTCCTCCCACTTGGCGGACTGACCCGCCAGGAACACGCCGGGGCCTTAAGATGGTCGAAATTAGGTTCGGCTGAGCGGTCTGCCATCGCGGAGGTAGGAAGACGCGGACTTGCAAAGTGGAGAGCCACCGCCACCACCGGGAGGGCTGGACTATGACCCACCTCGAGCTTGCCGCCACGGAGCGCACTCCGCTTGTCTCCGAGATCGTCGCCTTGCATGGCGAGGTCGTCACCGCCGCCCGCACCACCCTGGACAAGGCCATCCGCATAGGCGCGTTGCTCACCGAGCAGAAGGCGCAACTCAAACACGGCAAGTGGCTGCCGTGGGTGAAGGACAATCTGCCGTTCACTGAGGACACGGCGCAACGCTACATGCGTGTCTATTCGCGACGGTCCGAAATACCGCACGATGCGGTATTTGAGCTAACCGACGCCTACCGTCTGCTGAGCGACGGAAAGGAGAAAACCGCGCACGTCTCGCACAACTCAGGGGATAATGAATGGTACACCCCGGAGGGGCTTGTTGGCGCGGATCAAACCACCATCAATGCCATCCGCTTTTTGTGTGATAGCGAATTGGCGGAGGTGGAAGGAATCATCGCCAGCGCCGACCCTGAAACAACCGATGAGCAGGAGAGGGTTAGATCAATCCGCGCCCTTGTAGGCGGGCGGAAGAAGGCTCTGGCATGGCGGAATTACTGGGCCGAATATTCGCTGCGCTGCGAACGCGGACTTGGCCAGGCCATAATCAAAATGCGGGAGCTTTTGTCTTCCGCCCCGTGGCCCGAACTCACAAAGTTATATCCCTGGCTGTTGCGGCAGAGGGAGAAACACCCAGAGGCGGCGGCGCTATGGGATAAATACCCCGATGAAATGGCGATCCTCGAAACCGCCCGCGCCTTCCATGTGATGGACACCACCGGGAGGACGCCGTGAATCTGCCCGCGCCAACGGAAACCGTCCCCCAAGCAAAGTCTTATCAGACTAGTCCAATAAGACGGATTCGCCGCACTCCAGATCAGATGCAGATTGTTCTTTCCGCCATCCAGACCATCCTGGCCGGCGAGGCGGACCAGATCACAATCCGTCATCTGTTCTACCGCTTGGAGGGACTTCGTGTCATCGAAAAGACGGAAGCGGAGTACAAGGGCCTATGCGGCCACCTATCCGCCTGGCGAAGGTCTGAGGACATACCTTGGAGCGCCTTTGCCGATAATACGCGCTGGCATATCCGGCACAAAACCTTTGACGGCGTCGAGGACGCGCTGAAGAATACGGCCGAAACCTACCGCCGCAACCTTTGGGACACGCAATCGGTCTTCGTCGAGGTTTGGGTTGAGAAGGACGCCATCGCCAGCATCGTGTCCCGCGAGGCCAATTCGTTTGGCGTTCCTGTATTTGTGGCGCGTGGTTTCGCGAGCTTGTCCAGCCTGTTCAGCGCCGCCAATACATTCCGCGCCGCTGTTGAGGCTGGCAAGAAGGTTGTCGTCTATCACCTTGGCGACTATGACCCGAGCGGGTTTGCCGCAGGCGAATCTATGCTGCGCGCCTTTCGCGACGACTTCAAAGTCGAGGTAGAATTTATCCGGGCAGCAGTAACTCAGGAGCAGATTCAAAACCTCAATCTTCCGACGCGGCCAGTTAAGAAGAGCGACACCCGGGCAGCTAAATGGACCGGCGGCGAGTGCGTCGAATTGGACACCATGCCGCCGGCAGAGATTCGGAAGCTGGTCGCGAAGTGCATCACACAGCACATCGACGCCCGCCAATGGAACTTGCTGAGGCAGACCGAGGCCGGCGAGCGGGAGCAATTGAAACAAATTTGGAGGACCGCCGCATGAGCCGCGCAAGCCTTGGAGCTACGGCCCTAAACGTCCCCGTCGAGACCTGGCCGGACCCGCCGCCCGGGTTCGAGGACCCGCCGCCGTCCGAAAGCGATGACGCGGAAGCGCAAGGTGAACCCCCCGAATCGAAACCGCTGGCCGACCTGCGCCGCCGCTCGATCGACGACCCGACCGAACTTCTGCGCAGAGGTTACTTGTGCAGAGGCGGCGGGCTGCTCATCTGTGGGCAAACCGGAATTGGCAAAAGTTCCTTCGCCTTGCAGGCCGCTATGCTGTGGGCCGTGGGGGAAGCGTGCTTTGGAATTGAACCAACTGCGCGCCACCGCAGCCTGCTCATTCAAGCGGAAAATGATGACGGCGACCTGGCCGAAATGCGCGACGGTGTAATTGCCGGGCTGGAAATGCCGCGCGCCCAAGCGCAAGCCGCACTCGCAAACATCACGGTTGCTTGCGAGGATACCCGCACCGGGGCAGACTTCACACGCCTCACCGTAGCGCCCCTGCTCGAAAAGCACCGCCCAGACCTGCTTTGGGTTGACCCGTCTCTAGCGTACCTGGGCGGCGAGTCAGGGGCACAGAAGGACGTTGGCATCTTTCTGCGCAACCTCATCAACCCCCTGCTTCATGCGTTTCAAGTCGGAGGTATCCTAACCCACCACACCAACAAACCACCAACGGGCCGCGACAAGCCAACCTGGTCCGCCGGCGACTTTGCTTATGCGGGCACCGGAAGCGCTGAGTGGGCGAACTGGGCGCGGGCCGTCCTGGTGCTTCGTTCCATCGGAAGCCATGACGTTTTCGAGTTGCGGGCCGGGAAACGTGGCGCTCGCCTTGGATGGTTCGACGAGGCCGGCGAACGTTCCTACACCCGCCACCTTGCCCACGGCACCAAGGGAATTTGCTGGCGCGAGGCTACGCCCGATGAACTGCCCCAAACCGGACGCCCCAAGGAACACAGCGCCGGCGAACTGCTGGACCTGCTTCCCGATGCTGGCTTGACGGCGAGCGAGTGGCAGAAGCTCGCGAAAACCGAATGCGGTATTTCAGAGGCGACTTTCCACCGCGAACGCCGGAAGCTCGAAACGGCCAAGCGTATCCTCAAGAGCCGCGCAACCCTCAAATGGCAACCCGTTATTGAGCAGCAACCCCCCCGGAAACAGCCATGAAACCGCCCGAGGTGTCAAAAGTGTCAAAAGGTGTCAAAAGGGGTTATGACAGTAGAGGTGTCAAAAGTGTCACCCCCTTAAGGGGGACACTGACATCTGACACCCTTTCTGATAGTGACGAGGTGTCAGAAGGTTTTGACACCCCGAACGCAAAACCCAAAAGCCCACCCGCACCGCCGGCCGTATTTTACTTCATCGTTGAACTACCCGACACCGGACTTGCCTTAACCTGGATAGGCGGTGGACTCCGACCATCAAAGCGCCCTGGCCGCGTATGGCTGACCGCACCCGGAGGACGCCCGGTGTTGGAGGTGGAGCGCGCCCATGTCCATCCTTCGAACGCTGAGGACACGGCACGGCGCGTCCTGGAGGATCGCCGGCTGGCCAAGGCACCGTTGAACTGACGAACCGCCTGCCCCACGTCTCAAAGGCATGAAACCCAAAACGTTCAACCTCGTCTCAAATGTTACGAGGTTAGAATTGCCGCCCATTCCCGCCGGCAACTACCAAGCACCACCAGCACCGGCACCACCACCACCAGCCAAGCCGCAAAGGCCAGAGCCAACCGCCAGCCTTCCGCCCGGCTGCTTGCCCTGGCTTGGCGTGGCCCGGCAAGTCTTGGAAGGCAAATTTGACGGTTGCGACCGTAGCACAGCCGAAAGCCTACGCATTGGCTTGCGCCACATAGATCACCCGCTTTGCCGCCAGGCATTGGCACGCCTGCCCCGAGTCTCAAAGGCTTGCGACTGAGCTTTACATTGCCAGGGAGATTCTGAGCCGTCATGGACCGAGAACTGATGAGAATGAAAAGACGTGGACAAGTTACTGCGAGGAAGCTGGCATTGAGCAAAGAACGGCGGAGAGATGGCTAGACAGGACTTTCAACCTCGTAACAAATGTTACGAGGTTAGCTTTGCCACCACCGCCGACCGGCAAGTATCGCACCATCGTCCTGGACCCGCCTTGGCCGGTCGAGGATTAAGCCTTGCAGAGGTTCGCGGGCGGGTCTTTGATGCACGTGTGAACGCGAAGAATGTAGAATTATGAATACCAAGATGGACTTAAAGAGCGCTCTCTGCGGGCTGGCCGTAGGAGTTCTCGCCATGCTCGCTATCGGAGCGGCAACCTCATCAAACGCAATCGGAAGATACCAAGTCGCAAACGGTCCCGGTTTCGTTACGATCATCGACACCTCGACCGGCCGAGCGTGGGGTGCAACCGTCGCTAGCGTTGTATATAACCACCCAGGCTTCTGGGAGCCGAAGGTAGACCAGTAGCCCACAACACAAGCGGCAGCCTACAGGGGCCGAAAGCCGGGTTTCCCAAAATCACCCTGTGTGAAAGGGTGGGTGTAGCGACACAGCGCCCCCTTCCATTCTGGGGGGTGGCGGGCGGGTGGGTGGGGACGGTCTGGCCGGAAAAAAAGAATGCTTTCGCCCTCGCTGGCCCGGCAAGTAGGTCAGTCCGGCGCTGCCGCCAGAAGGCGATGCTTTGTGTATCTCAGCCGGGCTTTTGGCTGGGCGGCGCTGGCGAGGTTGGCGCTGGCAGTGGAGCGGGGCGATGGCGCAGGGCAACCTCAATCGGCACTGGCGCGACGCTGGGCACCGTGGGCACCCTGACTGCCGTCGCCGTAGTGACCACCGTGCGCGTCGTGGGCACCGTGGGCGGTGCTTGTGGGGCTGGCATTGGCCGTCGATCGGGGCCGTGGGCTAGGGCATACTCGATTGACACAGGCCCGACGCTTGGCCGAATTGGGACATGTACCAATTCGGCGTTTTCGACTGGCAACACCTGGACAGGCGCGCTCGGCTGCATCTCGATCCCCCAGTCATGTTTCTTTCCCCGATTCTCATTCACTGGACGCCACGAGCCAGGCAGCGGACGACCAGACAAAAGGCGCTCTTGTTCAGACAACCGCTCTTGAGCTTGCGCGAACCAGTTCAAGCGTTGCCCGTCCGGGGTAGCCTTGGTTGCCTCTGCCTCGAACGCTTTGTCCACGAGATCAAGCTGCGCCCGCACGCGCCCGAGTCGTCTGAAAACGTAAGCGCCCACCGCGTCATGCGGGCCGCCCTGTGGCGTTTGCGTGAAGGTTTCTGCCGCTTGTGTTCCGCTGGTGCGCCGTTGAAGGCGTGCAGCGTGGCTTTTGGCGGCCATTTCGCGGGCTGTGGCGGAGGTAATGCGAGCCATTGGACACAATCGCCCCTGGGGCCGCTTTCGTCAATCCGGCAAGTGCCCGGGCGATCAGAGCCGAAGTCTTCATGTAGGTGAAGAC
>JBAXTC010000299.1:0-8513 GCA_037130375.1 Verrucomicrobiota bacterium
ACCGATCCTTTCCCATTTTTCTGTCTATAATCTTTCTGTCTAAGATTTGTCTGTCCTCATTTTTTAATGGAAACGACCTCATTTGCGGATTACCGGGCGAAGTCCTTTGGTCACGGAAATCGTGTTGCCCCATGGAAACCGCTGCCCGATGGCTCCGCCCGCGCAGCGTCAAGAACGAAAGGGCGTGCCGAAAGCCAGATTCTGGTTACTTCTTGCCTGCTCACCCCACCCCTGTCCCGTTTCTTATCTGCGCACCACCCAGGCCACACCGAAGCTGACATCGGCAACAACTAACGCAACCAGTGCCAGCGCTCCACAGAAGGCCAAACACGACAAGAGGTATGCAACCGAAGCGCCCCCTAATGCCGCCGTTGCAGGCAGGAGAATGAGCGTCGCCCCCAGCACGAGAAAGTAAAGCCCCGCCGCAGTTTGCGGCCAACGCAGGGCCGGCGTCTCGCCTGCCCCATCGGCGTCACACCCGCGCTTCGGATTTGAGCGCGCCGACTGCTCCCCTGCCATTCCCCTCAACGGCAGCCACAAAAAGGTGACGACAGCGAAGCCGAACAGCACACCCGTGAGCGTCCGCAACGCGGCTTCTTGAGGCACCCAGTGAAACCCGAACGGCGCCATCACCAGGAAGAAAGCCCCGTGGATTCCCAGGAACCACCCGCTCAACTTCGGCCGCAACCAGGAATGCAGCAGCGCCGCCATGCCCGCGCCAACATACAAACCCGTGCAACGCTGGCAGCACGGCAGTGCCACGCCGCCCGGCGCCCAGGTATGCCCAAGATTTTGGCCGCAGACGGCGCCAAAGAAATGGGAGAGGATCTCGATCATGGCTTGGACGACTATTTCATCAAGTTGGGACTGGGACGCCTGGCCTGCGCAATCGCCAGGCCGCCACGATCGGCCATGTTGTGTCTATTACTCATTTGCGTGGCAGGCTGATTAATCGAACCTCTGCAGGATGCTCATTGCAATGAGGATGGCACAATAAAAATCTCGTAACTGTGCCGCCGAAGCGATGACTTCCCGGACCCACAGAGTGGTTTCAAGAAATCGTAGCCGCCGACGGCAGTCGGCGCTAACACTCCGATAATCGAGGAAAAGTGCGCCGACTGCCGTCGGCGGCTACGATTTTGCAGGTTCTTGAATCCGCCCTGCCGGACCCAAGTTTACGAGTTTCCCCGATAGACAAGCACTTCGGATGTATTGTAAACATAAAGGAATTGTGAATGTTGCTTTTGCTGTAGCTGGTTTTGCCGCTTGGGGTGTTCCCCGGAGTCTGCGGGCAAAGCAGGCGCTGAGCAAGCGACCCTTTGACCTATGAACCGGCTTATGCGGACGATTGGCTCCGTGCTGTGCCTGGTTGCCGTGATGGCGACTCTGGGCGGGCACTGGCTCGTTCTGCAATCGGCAGCCTGGGCTCGGATGCTGGCAACCTACGGCCAAAACGAGCCGCTCCTCAGTGCAATTTCCAAGACCTTCGACGGAAGGCATCCCTGTGTCTTGTGCTTGAAAATCCAGCAGGGCTGGCAGCAGGAAAAGAAGCAACAGGAAAAGCAGCCCTGGGTAAAGGCCGACAAAAGGCCGGACCTGCTTTGCGAAGCCCGGCTCACCCTGGTTCCAGATGCCCCGCGGGCTGCGACTGCGGCGGTTCCGCTGGCGCCCCTTCTTCACGCTGACTTCTTCGAGTCCCCTCCGACACCTCCCCCACGCCGAGGTTAACGGCATTTCAGCCGCTTTCAACCACCGTCGGCAGCTCCGGCCAGAAGCCGGGGTTTTGAACTGATACCCTCAAACGTTGACTGCGGACTTACGCACGGCCATGCGTGTGCATGGAAATGGTGCGCTGGGAAGTTAATCACAACGACTTATAAGAAATAATATGAAACAGATTATTGCTCATTCAAATATCAAATTCCTTTTCACACTCCCAACCCTGGCGCTAGGATTGCTGGGGCAAACCACGCTCGTTCAAGCTCAGTACTCGAATCCGCCAACCTGGAGCCCAATGACGATGCTCAACGTGAGCTTCGACACAGCTACCCTGAGACTGGACGTTGTGGACGAAGCAACGAAGTTGGGCGCAGGGGTGTATCCCGTCCTCGCACTCGCATCGCTGGGGACTTACGATCCGGCTCAGCCGTGGGGCGTGCTCAACGGGACGGGCTACAGCCGTCGTCTGGGCTGGAATCCTGCAAGTTCAACCCTCCTGGAGCAGGTCCAAACGACATACGGTTCGGGTGCCAGCATTTGGATTGAGTCGCTCACCAGATCGCCGGGGTTGGAGAGCTACCTGGCCATCGGCAAGTATGGTGTCAATGCCAACGGCACCACGACGGTGGACCCGGCCATCAATGCCTACTCGGGCATCTTCGGCACTGCCGGCAGTTCCACCAGATGGCGATGGGACGGCTTGATGGATCACAACACCTATGCGGTGAGTCTGTCTGACATAACATCGCCCAACCAACTCTTCTCCGCCACCTACAGGGTTTATGTGGGGGACAGTCTGGGGACCGAAATACTGAATCCCGGCGGTTCGTCGGCCAGCACCACCGAGACGTGGACCTGGCAGGGGCTGGCGGCGATTCCCGAACCCACAACGTTCAGCCTGGCTGCCATCGGCACTGCCTGCCTGTTGCTGTTCCGCAGGATCAAATCGTAAGCTCCCGGCAATCGCGCCGGAGGGGCGGATGCGCGTCTGCCTCTCCGGTTCGTTCCGAAATGAATCCCATGCAACTTTCAATGACGATTTCGCGGGCGATAAGACTGTGGGCAACGGCGGTCTTGCCATTGGCGATGGCCGTTTCTGTTCGAGCCTATTCACCGGCGCCGTCGTGGGACCCGATGCTCATGCTCAACGTCACGCTCAACGCCAGCAACCAGCTTGGTGTGGAAACCACCCCTTACATCATTCGCCTGACCGTCGCACCCGGCGTTTATGATTCGACCAACAAAACCTACAACCTCGCCGTCGTGACGTTTGATCCCGCGCAGCCCTATGCCGTCCTGAACGGCACGGCCTACAGCCGCGTGCTGGGCTGGTACGACCAGGGAACGACCGGGGCCAATGGCGATGATTTCTACGACACCTACGCCGCGCAACTCAATGGCAACCACCTGTGGATTGAAAAGACCGGCGGTTCCCCCGAGCTAAAAGCGTATTCCATCAACGAAGACGTCACCGGCGACCCCGGCACGCCCTACACGCCGATCTTCGGCACGGACGGCAGCTCCACTCGATGGCGTTGGGATGGGAAAATGGACCACAACGCCTACGCGGTCGCATTGGACCATCTCATCGTCACAAACCAGCTTTTCACCGCCACGTATCACCTCTACGTCGGCGACGCCGCGGGAAATCCCGTCCCCGGCTACGGCGACACCACTACCACCTGGCGCTGGCAAGGACCGGCGGTCGCCGTCGTGCCGGCTCCGAGCATCACTTCGAGTGGCTCGCAGGTCATCATCTCGTGGCCAGCAACGGTCACGAATCTGGCGTTGGTTACGGCGGAATCGCTGGCAGCCCCAATCTGGGTTGCGGTTACCAATGCGCCGGTGACCCTGAACGGCAAAGCGGCGGTGTCGCTGACGCAGGGTCCAGCGCTCGGATTTTTCCGTTTGCAGATAACCCCATAGAATGAAAATGAAAAAGATCACGACCCGGTTCGCGGCTGTTGGTGCGGTATGGTGCATCGCTACGGCCGGCACCCTGCAGGCAACCATTCTGACCGCAATCCCCCGCCAGGGCGGGATGCTGATGCCGGAGGTGTATTACCACGCGGACACCGACAGCGTCACGGTGGACTTGTCCGCCATCGGCATCATCGCGCAGCTCACGCCGTTGCTGGTGAGCAATCCACAGGATCGCTTTGACCCCGCTGACCCGTGGTTCGAGTATCTCGATCCGTGCCGGCAAGGCCTCGCCTTCAGCCGCCGTTATGGCTTCGATATCGCCGCCATGTCGGACCTGCTTCTGGCCAATCGCGCGCTCTGGATTCGCAAACTGTCGAGTTCCGATGGCCTTTCGTTCTACGATTACAACGATTTCGTAACGCCCAAAACATGGGCGCCAGTTTTTGCCACCGCCGGCACGAGCAACGCGGTGCATTGGAGCGGCCTGATGTGGCATTTCGGCGTCACCGCGCCGCCCGGCACCAACAGTTACTCGGCTGCATTTGAGATTTATGTGCTCGATACCATCACTGGCCTGGAGGTGGCCGACTCAAGCACCGGGCCCTTTGCGCTCGAGTGGACGGATGTGCCGGACGGCCGGCCGGAACTCGCCATCGCCCGCACGGGCGTCAACCAGGTCACGGTCTCCTGGCCAGCCGCCACGGCCAACTGGACGTTGATAACCTCCGAGACCTTGCTGGCCACAAACTGGCGGGTATGCACAAACACCCCTGTAACACTCGACGGCCAATCCGCCGTGACGTTGCGGCCGGACGGCGCTTCGCAGTTCTTTCGACTGCAACTCAATCAGTGAGCACTCACCAACTAAAAGCTGACGCGCCTTCTGGCTCCGCCAAACCGGAAGGTTGCGGCGCGTTCACGTTGATCGAACTGTTGGTGGTCATAGCGATTATCGCCATTTTGGCCTCCTTGCTGCTGCCAGCATTGAGCCGGGCCAAGGAATCGGCCCGATCAGTTCATTGCGCCAACCAGATGCGGCAGATTGCTCTGGCGACACGGCTGTATGCGGACGAAAACGCTGACCTGCTGCCCCGGAGCCAGCACTCGGCGTTCGCTAACGGTCAATTCCCCTGGGAACGCGCGATTGCGCCGCAACTGGGTGCGCGAAACACCGATGGCGCCAGCCTCACCAACCTGCTCCGTGGAGTTTGTCACTGCCTCGCTGATACCAACGCCTCCTCGACGCACTTGAGCTACGGCCTCAACGTCTATTTCGAGCTGGAACCCGCGGATGGATTTACCTCCTGGCACCGGTTCTCCCAGGTTCCCAAGCCTGTCAAGGTGATTCTATACACCGAAATTGCTTCTGCCGGCGATCATGTCATGCCGATGGATTGGGTAACAACCGCCGATGCGCAGGACGATGTGGCTTTCACGCGCCATCGGCGAAAATCGAACTACAGCTTCGTGGATGGCCACGTGGAACCCCGGCCACTCGCCAGCACGTTCGATCCTGGTCGAGGGCTGGACCTATGGAATCCATTGCTGGCGCGCTAACACCCTGTCGGTTTCTTGAATCCACCCTGGACGGAATGACGAACGACGTACTTTGCGCGTGCTTTCCGCGCAGAGGAGGTTAGTTTCAAGCCATGATGTTGCGGACCGAATCTGACCGGCTTTTTGCCGAAGCCTTGAAATATATTCCGGGCGGCGTGAATTCTCCCGTGCGGGCGATTCGCGCAGTCGGCGGGCAGCCCTTCTTCGTTAATAAGGCCAAAGGCGCGCATGTTTGGGACGTGGACGGCAACGAATACGTTGATTACGTGGGCACGTGGGGACCGGCCATCCTCGGACATGCCCATCCGGGGATCATCAAGGCGGTCCAGACGGCGGCCGAACACGGCACGAGCTTCGGCATCCCGAATCCTGGCGAAGTGACGATGGCCAGGTTGATCTGCTCCTGGGTGCCCAGCGTGCAGAAGGTGCGCCTGTGCAATTCGGGCACCGAGGCGACAATGTCCGCCATCCGCCTCGCGCGCGGATTCACTCAGCGGGACAAGATCATCAAGTTTGACGGCTGTTATCACGGACATGCGGACTCGCTGCTGGTCAAAGCCGGCTCCGGCGCGCTGACGTTTGGCAATCCTGACAGCGCGGGGGTGCCGGCGGCCTTCACGCAACACACGATTGTGACGCCGTATAACGATCCCGAAGCCGTGGTGGCAGCCTTCGCGGCCAATCGCGATCAAATTGCCGGCATCATTGTCGAGCCGGTGCCCGGAAATGCCGGCTTGTATCTGCCCCGGCCCGGTTACCTGGGATTCCTCCGCGAAATCACCAGGGCCAATGGCGCGCTGCTCATTTTCGACGAGGTCATGACCGGTTTCCGGTTGGCCAAAGGTGGCGCACAGGAGCGCTTCGGCATCACCCCCGACTTGAGTTGCTTCGGCAAGGTAATCGGTGGCGGCCTGCCGGTGGGGGCGTTTGGCGGGCGCGCGGAGATCATGGATTGCCTGGCGCCGGTCGGGCCGGTTTACCAGGCGGGCACATTGAGCGGCAACCCGCTGGCGATGGCCGCGGGCATCGCAGCGCTCGAAGAACTCGAGGCGAGCGATGCCTATGCCAAACTCGAACAACTGGGCGCTACGCTCGAAGCGGGAATGAAGGATGCCGCCAGGGCAGCGGGTGTGCCGGTGCAATTCAACCGCTGTGGTTCCATGTTCTGCGGTTACTTCACCAGCCTCCCGGTCCACAACCTGGCGGACGCGATGAAGAGCGACCGGACCCGGTTCGCGAAATACTTCCATGGCATGCTGGCCGAGGGGTTCTATCTGGCACCCTCACAATTCGAAGCCGGTTTCCTCTCCACGGCCCACAGCCCGGCGGACATTGACAGAACGGTGAGTGCAGCCATGAAGGTGATGAAGGGATTGTAGAGGAACCAAAGAAATGAATATGAACTGGGTTCTGACTGTGGCCAACTGCGACAACCACATACACCGTGGCATTTTCCCCGTGACCAATGACGTGGTGGGCGCTTGCGCTGACATGAAAGCGGAAACGTTGCGCCCATTGATCGGATTGATATGAGAATTTTAGCCATCGATCACGGCACCAAACGCGTCGGCATCGCCATCAGTGACGAGATGAAGATGATCGCCCATCCGCTGGAGTTTATTCCCGCCGAACCATTCGACCGTTTCCTGGCGCGGCTCCAGGAGCTACTGTGCCAGAAGGAGGTGGAGCTGATCCTGGTTGGGATGCCGCGGAACATGGATGGCAGCTACGGTTCGGCTGCCTTGAAGGTCGAGGAATTCATCGCTGCCCTGCGGAGCAACACCATTGTGCCGGTCAAGACCTGGGACGAGCGCCTCACCTCGGTTCAAGCCAACCGTCTCCTGATTCAGGGCAACGTGCGCCGCGAGAAACGCAAAGAGAAGGTTGACCAGATGGCGGCGGCAATTCTGCTGCAAAGTTACCTCGACGGCCTGACCGACTGACGGCTCCGTTTATCTGCTTTCGCTCCAAACCGCCGCGGGGCATAGGGCCTTCTCTGAAATTCAAACTGACCATCGCCTACGAAGGGACCGGGTATCAGGGTTGGCAGGTGCAAAAGACCGGAACCGGGGTGCAGGAAAAGGTCGAAGCGGCGCTGGCAAAGCTCTTCCCCAGCCATCCGCGCACCCATAGTTCCAGTCGCACCGATACCGGCGTTCACGCGCTGGGCATGATTGCGCACTTTGAAGCGCCACCCGCAGAATGCAGAATGTCGGCGCGCAAACTCGCGCTCGCCCTCAACGCCTGGCTGCCGGAGGACATCCGGGTGCTTTCCGCAGTGCGAACCACGAAGACTTTCCACGCCCGCTTCGATGCCAGCAGCAAACAATACCGTTACTTCGTGTGGAATCACGCCGCGATGAATCCCTTGGTCCGACACACTGCCTGGCATGTCCCGCGGCCGCTCAACTGGTCAGCGATGCGCGCCGCCGCAACCCTCTTCGTCGGCAAACATGATTTCCAGTCCTTCGCGGCCAACCCCGGCTACGCAAGAGCGTCCACCGTTCGGACGGTGACCCGCTGCGACCTCAAACGGCGCGGGCCGTTGCTGACCGTCGTCATCGAAGGTGACGGGTTTCTTTACAAAATGTGCCGCGGCATTGTGGGCACACTGGTGCAGACGGGGTTGGGCAAGTTTCCGGCGGCTGAAGTCAAACCGATGCTGGCCAGGAAAGATCGCCGGGTGGCCGGCATGACCGCCCCGGCACATGGATTGGTGTTGTGGAAAGTGTTTTACAGCAAGAAGGTGGGGATCGGGGATCGGTAATCGGTGGTCGGTGGTCGGTGGTGTCTTAAACTCATGCACATTGTTTTAGTTGAACCGGAGATTCCGCCAAATACGGGCAACGTGGCGCGGCTATGCGCAGCCACCAGAAGCACGCTCGATCTGATTGAACCGTTCGGATTCAAGCTCGACGACGCCCAACTCAAACGGGCAGGCATGGATTACTGGCAGCATCTGCAATGGCATCGCTGGCCGGATTGGCCGGCATTTCGGGACCAGCTTCCGGCCGACGCCCGCCTTTGGTTTGTGGAATCGAACGGGCCGCGCCTCTACACGGAAGCCAGTTTCGGGCTTGATGATTATCTCGTCTTCGGCCGGGAGACTGCGGGGTTGCCGAAGAAGCTTCTCGATTCAAATAGCGCCGGCTGGGTGCGCATCCCCATGTTCAATCCCGAAGCGCGTTCGTTGAACCTGTCAAACTGTGTCGCGCTGGTGTTGTTTGAAGCGCTGCGACAGCAGGGGTTTAGGGGTGAAACGTGATGCGTGATGCGTGATGCGTGATGCGTGATGCGTGATGCGTGATGCGTGA
>JBAXTC010000003.1:0-42443 GCA_037130375.1 Verrucomicrobiota bacterium
GTCGCGATGGTCCCGGGAATCGCCATCAAGAGCATGATCCTATTCGCCCAGTCCCACCCCCCCCCTTTCACGCATCACGCATCACCCATCACCCATCAGGCATCACCCATCACATCCCACGTATGTTTTCTGTTCCACGCCCAATAAATAGATGGTGGAGCTTCGCATTTTCTGGTAAGGCATTAACTGTGACGATTGAAGTCTTGTTGCGATGAAGATTACGGAAGCACTATTGGCGGAACACATGGTGTTTCACAACCTATTCGACCACATCGATGCGAAGGCCCCGCGGTTGAAGACGTTGGCAGAGGTCAAATTGTTGGCTGCGTTGATGGAGTCGATGTTGAAGGCGCACTCTGACACGGAGGACGAACTGTTCATCGGCCCGCTGGAGCATTGCTTCGAGCAAATCGGCCAGCGCGACGCCTTTATTCGGGAGCACGAGGAGATTGACGAGAATTTGAAGCAGGTCCAGGAAGCGAAGCAGGTGCGGTTGGCGTGCCAATTATTGCTCGCCGCAGTAGCTTACTCGCGCAAACATTTCGATAAAGAAGAGCGCGTCGTTTTTCCCATGGCCGAACGCATTCTGAAGGGCAAGACGCTGGCGGCGCTGGGACAAACGTGGTTGGAGCAGAGGATTCGAAAGGCGGTTTGATTTGGCGCGATCAGCCATTAGCACTCCGTCAGGCTGTTCCCTCAGCTAAACGGGATGCCGGTTGCGGTTCGATCTGGTCGGAGAAACCGTGCTTGTCCCAGCTTGGGTCCAGGCCCAGGTCCTTGAGCATTTGGAGATCCTTCTCCACCGACTGATTGAGTGTGGTCAGGTAATTCCCAACCATCAGGGCACTGGCGCCGGCCATGAACATGAGGCTTTGGGCGTCCCGCAGGTTCACAGTTCGTCCACCGGCAACCATGATTTCCTGCGTCGGCAGGATAAACCGGAAGCAGGCAATGGACTTAAGAATTTCCAGCGGGGCCAACGGTGCCTGCTCCCCAAAGGGCGTGCCGGCGATGGGGTTCAGAATGTTGATGGGAACGATGTGCGCGCCGAGTTCCTTCAGGTCGAAGGCCAGGTCGCAGCGGTCCTTTCGGGTTTCTCCCATACCGAGGATGCCGCCCGAACAGAGCTTAATCCCGGCTTGCTTCAAGTGGTTGATGGTCTGAACCCGCTCCTGATAGGTATGCGAAGTGCAAACCTGCGGGAAAAATCGCTCCGAGCTTTCGAGATTGTGATTGTAACACTCCAGGCCGGACTCCTTGAGGCGGTCCGCAACCCGCTGATTGCTGATTATGCCAAGGGATGCATCTGGCCGTGCGTTGCCGCTTTGTTTCAATTCCTCCAACTGCCGGCAAATCTCTTCCAGCACCGGTCCCTCCTCGAGCCCGCGCCAGGCGGCCACCAGGCCAAGCGCGGTGACGCCATTGGTTTTGACTTCGGCGGCCGCGGCGAGGATTGGCTCCCGGTCAACCAGGCCATACCGGGGCGACTCGGTCTGATAGCCGGCGGATTGAGAGCAGAACCGGCAGTTCTCCGAGCACCCGCCCGCTTTGATATTCACGATCGAGCACAGGTGAATTTTGTTCCCTTTGAAGTGCTCCCGAATGCGATTGGACCATGACAGCAAATCGACGGTGTCAGCGCCGCATTCCAGGTTGAACAGCCAAAGACCTTCCTCCCTCGTGATGTCGCCGCCGTCCAGCACTCGCCGGCCAAGTGCCGCAATCCGGTCATGAGGGCCGGCGTCAAATGAATTCGATCTCATGGTTGACAGCATAAGCCCTGGCACGGTTTGTGCAAGCCGCCAGGGATCAACCGCGCAAATTACACCGGCAGGAATAATCCCACCCTTCCCCAAAGCCGACGACGCGCCGGCAGTGTCCGGGTTCGCTCAACGAATGAGAGGGCCCAGGATATTGCGGCGCGGAACCGGCCCGTAAGTGCGGCTGTCAATCGAGTTCAGTCGATTGTCGCCCATCAGGAAGTATTGGTCTTTCCCGCACAGAACCAACTGATCTTTGAATTTTGAATCGGTGAAGGTGGGGGTGTGGGGCGCGAGATATGGCTCGTCCAACTTGCACCCGTTCAGGTACACGTTGCCATCTTTCAGGTAGATCGAATCTCCCGGGGCAGCAACCACACGTTTGACCGAAAAACCGTTGTCGCTGGGGTCGCGCAGCACCACGACGTCGCTGCGCTGAGGAGCGTGGACGTGATAAATCCAACGATTCAAGAGATAATGTTGCGAGTCATAAAGCGTTGGCATCATGCTTCGACCGACAACGTTCACCGATTGCAAGACGAAGTGGCTGATGACGAAGTAGCTGACCACTGCCATCGCGGTCACCGCCAGAAACTGAGAAATCTGGCGGAGGACGGACGGACTATGCTTTCGGGTTGGCCGCGGCGGTGAGCGCAAGGCTGGCCCGGCTGCAATCGACTTTGGATTCGTCATTTGCTTTGACGCCATCAATAAAGCGCTTGGCGCTTATTCACCAACGGCGGCATTTTCCTGCTGTTCGCTGATCACCGGCGCGATAGCCTGCAATTTATCGCCTTCGGCGAGATTGATTAGCTTTACCCCTTGCGTATTGCGGCCGGCTTCACGAATGTCTTTCACGAACGTCCGAACCATTTGCCCGCCCGCGGTGATCAGCATGATCTCGTCTGCGTCTCGCACGGTCAGGGCTCCAACGACTGCCCCGGTCCTTTCATTGGCCTTCATGGTAATGATGCCTTTGCCGCCTCGTGATTGCAGGCGATAGACTGGCTCGACCGTTCCATCCGGCAGCATCATATCGAAGGGGGTCCGCTTGCCAATGCCGTTTTGTCCCGCCACCAGCAATGTCGCGTCCCGCACTACGACCGCGAGGGCAACCACCGCGTCGCCTTGGTCCAGGCTAATGCCGCGCACGCCTGCGGCTGGCCGGCCCACGGAGCGCACGTCATCTTCCGAAAATCGGATACTCATCCCGTCGCGCGTGATCAGAACCACCTGGTCCTGGCCGGAAGTCAATTTGACCTCGATCAGCGTGTCATCGGAGTCGATACCGATGGCAATAATTCCGTCTTTGCGGACATTGGCAAAGTCCTCGAGGGGGGTTTTCTTCACGGTTCCCTGTTGTGTGGCGAAGAAAAGGCAGCCCGACTGCTGCCAGGTCGTGTCTTCCTTATTCGGCCCCGCTTTTGCCTCGATCCGAATCAGAGCGGCGATCGTTTCGCCCTGCTTCAATTCGAGCAGGTTGGCGATGCTCCGGCCTTTGGCCGCGCGGGCCATGTCGGGAACCTCATGCACGCGTTCGGCATAGACCCGGCCGGTGTTGGTGAAGAACATCAAGTGATCATGGGTTCCGGCGGTGAACAGGTGTTCGATAAAGTCGCGGTCCTCTTCCGCGTCGGCTTCGCGGGTCACCATGCCGATGACACCTTTGCCGCCGCGGCGCTGGGCGCAGTATGAGCTGACGTTGGTCCGTTTGATCAGCCCGGCATGGGTGATGGTGATGATGACGCCCTCATTGGCAATCAGGTCTTCAATGGCGATTTCGCCTTCGTCGGGGACGAGATCGGTCATGCGTGGCGTGGCGTATTTTTCTTTAATCGCCAGCAACTCGGACTTGATGATGTCGAGCACGCGCGTCTCTTTGGCCAGGATGTCGAGCAGGTCTTTGATGCGCTCGAGCAAGCCGCCATACTCCGCCCTGACTTTATCCATCTCCATGCCGGTCAACTGATAGAGGCGCAGCTCGAGAATGGCGTTGGCCTGCATCTCGCTGAAGGAATAGCGTCCGCTGGTCAGGCGCGCCTCGCTGCGGATGAGGATGCCGATGTTCTCGACCTGGGCTCGCGTGAAGTCGAACGCGAGCAGCTTGATTTTGGCTTCCTCGCGATTGGCCGAATGGCGGATGATGCGAATGAATTCATCCAGGTTGGACAGCGCGATCAGGTAGCCCTCGAGCAATTCGGCGCGTTCCTCGGCTTTTCGCAGCTCGAACTTCGTGCGTCGAATGATCACTTCGCGGCGGTGCTCGATATAGCAGTTGATCAGTTCCTTCAAGCCGAGCGTCTTCGGTCGGCCATGATCAATCGCCAGCGCGTTCACCGCAAAGCTCGATTCGAGCGCGGTGCGCTGGTAGAGATTGTTGATGACAACTTTCGGAATCGCATCGCGTTTGATTTCGATGACGACCCGGGTATTTTCGTCCGATTCGTCCCGCACGGCGGTGATATCGGTGATGATCTTTTCGTTGACCAGATCGGCAATCCGCTCGACGAGCACCGCACGGTTCACATTATAGGGAATTTCGGTGATGATGATGTGCTCGCGGCCGCCTTTGTGCGGCTCGAGGCTCACTTTGCCGCGCACCTTTACGCTGCCGCGCCCGGTAGCGAAATACTGTTTGATCCCCTCCAGGCCGCACACCATGCAACCGGTTGGAAAGTCCGGTCCTTTGACGAACTGCATCAGCTCTTTAAGCGAAATGGCCGGATTATCAATCTGGGCGCAAACGCCGTCGATGACTTCGCCGAGGTTGTGAGGGGGAATGTTGGTCGCCATGCCGACGGCGATGCCTGTGCCGCCATTGACCAGCAGGTTCGGGAACGCGGCGGGAAAGACGGTCGGCTCGGTGCGGGTTTCGTCGTAATTGGGGACGAAGTCCACCGTGTCCCGGTCCATGTCCTCCATAATCACCGCGCCGAGGGGGGCCAGGCGGGCTTCGGTGTACCGCATGGAGGCCGGCGGGTCTCCTTCGACGGAGCCGAAGTTCCCCTGCCCGTCCACTAATCGCTCCCGCATGGCCCAGGGCTGAGCCATGTGAACCAGGGTGGGGTAAATCGCCATATCGCCGTGCGGGTGGTAATTGCCCATTGTTTCGCCGACGATTTTCGCGCACTTGATGTGTTTGCGGTTGGGCATCACGCCGAGGTCATTCATGGCGTAGAGGATGCGTCGTTGCGACGGTTTGAGACCATCGCGCACATCGGGCAGCGCGCGGGAAATGATCACCGACATCGAGTAGTCCAGGAAGGAATTCTTGATCTCGTCGGCGACGTTGATTTTGGAGATCTTCTCGTTGGGGGCGAACAATGGCGTGCTGCTCGGCGGCAAATTTGTGGGAGGGTTTTCGTCAGGCATAAGGGAAAATCGGGGTGATCGGGCAGTGGAGAGATGGAGTGGTGAGAGCTGCCATAGGCCGACTATTTGCTTGGGTGTTGAGGCATCTGTGAGGTCGTTTCTTCTTCAGATGTCCAGGTTGCGGACATTGAGTGCGTTATCCTCGATGAACTGGCGGCGCGGCTCGACCTCTTCGCCCATCAACTTGGTGAACATCTCCTCCGCCTCTATGGCATCTGTGAGGTCGATGCGCAGCAATTTGCGGCGGCTCGGGTTCATGGTGGTTTCAAACAATTCCTTGGGATTCATTTCGCCCAGGCCTTTGAAGCGCTTAATGGACAAACCACGACGGCCAACTTCCTTGATGCTGGAAAGAATTTCAGGGATGGAGAAGATCGGTTTGATCTGTTCTTTGTCGCCCTGGCCTTCGATCACCTCGAACAGCGGTTTGTCCTGAGCGGAGTAATGGTCAACGCTCAATCCCTTATTGGCCAGTTTCGCCAGCAACTCGGCGATTGCCTTGCTTTCGTGGAGTTCGACGTGCCGGGCACGCCGGGTGTGGCCGTTCTTGGCCTTCTCGATCAGGCTGGTATCCGACTCTTCCTCGCCGAACAGACGCAAATCCGGGTTCTGCGAGCCGAACTCTTCAAGATCGGTCTCGGTGTGGAAGTAATGGACCGTTTCGTTGTTTCCGTCGCGGACCTTGACCAAATGCCGGGGCAACTCGTGGGTCTGCGGATGACGCCGTTCGACGTAGGCTGCAAAGTCGCCACCGTGGCGGCGCAGGGCGATGGCGTATTTGTCGAGTGACTCGAGCAGTTCCAGAATCTCCGCAAGCTGCTTTTCCGTAAGCTCGTTGCCGTCGGCCAAATTGCGCAAGCGGACTTCCTCGGTCCCAAGTTCGATCAGGATTTTGTTCAGCCTGGCATCGTCGTCCACGTACTCGACTCTCTTCTTGCGCGCAATCTGGTAGAGCGGAGGCTGGGCGATATAGACGAAGCCGCGCCTCACCAACTCGGGCATCTGCCGGTAGAAAAAGGTCAGCAGGAGAGTGCGGATGTGCGAGCCGTCCACGTCAGCATCGGTCATAATAATGATCTTGTGGTAACGCAGTTTCTCGAGATTGAAAGCGCCTTCGCCATCGCCGTCGCCGATGCCGGTGCCGACGGCGGTGATCATGGTGCGGATTTCAGTGTTCTGCAGCACTTTGTCCAGGCGCGCCTTCTCCACGTTAATGAGCTTGCCGCGAATCGGGAGGATCGCCTGAAATTTGCGGTCGCGCCCTTGTTTGGCAGAGCCGCCGGCTGAATCGCCCTCGACGATGTAGAGTTCGGTGTTGGCGGGGTCGCGGTCCGAGCAATCAGCCAGTTTGCCAGGCAGGCCACCGCCGGTGAGGGCGCCTTTGCGAACAGTCTCGCGTGCTTTGCGCGCCGCCTCGCGCGCCCGGGCCGCCAGCAGCCCCTTCTCGATCACTTTCTTGGCCACCGACGGATTTGCGTCGAAGTGCGTCATCAAACCGTCATAGACGATGGACGACACGATGCCGTCGATCTCGGTATTGACGAGTTTGACCTTTGTCTGGGACTCGAAGCGCGGGTTGGGCAATTTCACGCTCAAGACGCACACCAGACCTTCCCGGACGTCATCGCCGGAAATGGGCGGATCCTTTTCTTTCAGCAAATTGTTCTGTCTGGAATATTGGTTAATGGCGCGCGTAAGGGCCGAACGGAAGCCGGTCAGGTGCGTGCCGCCGTCCGGATTGGCGATCGAGTTCGCGAAGCAGAGAATCTGGTCGTTGTAGCTATCGGTGTATTGCATTACGCAATCAACGAAGACTTCCTCCTTCTGCCGGCTGATAATGATCGGTTTGGGGTGGAGCACCTGTTTGTTGCGACCAAGCTGTTTGACGAACTGCTCGATGCCCTCCTTGTACAGGAACGTTTCAGTCTTCTCATCGCGCTCGTCGAGCAGGATAATCTCCACGCCTGGGTTCAGAAAGGCCAGCTCGCGCAAGCGGTTGGCGAGAATGTCGAACTTGAACTCGGTCGTGATGGTGAAGATCGTCGGGTCGGGCTTGAAAGTGATCAGCGTGCCAGTGCCATTCGACTTGCCGATAACGGCAAGCTTTTGCATGGTGACGCCGCGGGCGAACTCCATGGAATAGACTTTGCCGTCGCGCGACACTTCAACCTTGAACCAATCCGAGAGCGCATTGACGCACTTGGCGCCGACGCCGTGCAGACCCCCGGAGTATTTATAGGCGCCCTGCCCGAATTTACCCCCCGCGTGGAGATTCGTGAGCACCAACTCGACGGCTGGCATGTTCCATTTGGGATGCATATCGACTGGAATGCCGCGGCCATTGTCCCGGATGGAAACCGAGCCATCGACGTGAACAGTAACTTCAATTTTGCTGCAATAGCCGGCGAGATGCTCGTCGATGGAATTATCGAGCACTTCGAATACGCTGTGGTGCAAGCCGCGCTCATCGGGGTCGCCGATGTACATTCCGGGGCGTTTGCGCACCGCTTCGAGCCCCTCGAGTTTGTCGATTTTCGACGCATCGTATTTCTCCGGTGCGGCGGGGGCATCATTCAAATTCTCTGTCGATTCAAGCACGGGTTCCTCAGGCATAAATATCGTTCGGATGGCTCAATTAAGCCATCCGTTTCCAATCAAAAGATGTTACGGAAAATGACCAAAAAACACAACCGCTAATTGCGGCGTTTCTTGGATGAAAAACACCATTAGTTGTGGAGTTTGCGTTTGCAACCGCCAATATATTGGGTGTTTCGGAGCATCCCCGCTGACTGATTCAACCTACGATTATCGGGCCTTAAAAGCAAGCGGCTTTCGATCATTTGGACAGCCCACGGCGCGCAGCGGGTTCATTGGCGCCATCAATGATGCCAACTACCAGGGGAGCAATTCGGCTGACAGCCAAATCACGCGCAAAGCGCTGACGGTGTCGGTCTCCTTCTCGGGCACGCCGAATGGTGTCTTCGACGATGGATTCAGGGAGGTTCATTTTGGAGGGATTGACAGCCGGTGGCTCATTCCAATTTTCTTCCGCCACTCGTTGCCGACTCGAGCCTCCGCCGCAAATTCCGGCCACCGTGCCACTGCCGCCCGCACTTCCTCGATGATCGTTCTGGCCCGGCCCCGTTTCATCAGGGCGGATTTTGCGCAAGCCTCGAAGTCATCCCTCGTAAAGCCATCCCTTCTGCCATTGAGTGTCATTTGGTGGGTGGCGGTCCACGAACCCGAAGGATTGTAGCTGTAGATCACATCAAACGCCGGCGCGAGGGACCAATGGCTCTGTTTGTCCATCAAGAAGGCAATGTTCTTGACGTGATCATCCTGATTTCGGGCGATGATGTTGAAGACCGTCCGCCGAAACTGTTCTTCGACTGCTGACATCGGCAGTTTGAGTTGGCGGATCGTGAGCATCGCTTGTTCGTAGGCATAGGCGCCGGCTTGGTTGAAATCAAAATGCGCCATCGCCCCCAGCGACTGCATGTGCAGCTTTTCGCCGCCGTCGAGCCGGTCGAACCGCCGGGTCATGAAATGTCGCCGCCCGTTTTCTTCCAGAAGCCGGCATTCGTTCATCCTGATTCCCCCCGCCACTGCCATCAGATGATAGGCATACTCAATCGCACCATAGCCCTTCGGGTCTTCCAACTCCTTGTCCTTGTTGGCGGCGACGCCATCGAACTTCAGCAGCCAGTAATCGAATCCGTCTCCAGCCGTGATCTGGCCGGATCGAACTTCGTTCGTTTCGCGGTTCCACGCGATCACGGCCTTGGCCCGTGCTCCCCCGGCGGACGTTCCCACCCGCAGTATATCGTTCAACGCCTTCTCGCGCCCTGCCCCGCCAAAATTGGCTTTCAATTCGTTGCGGTGAGTTAAGACATCTGACGCGAGCCGGACCAGCGCATCAATCTCGATCTTTGTCGCCTTGCCTGGTTTGGGGCCAAGCACGGGGGCAAACTCCAGCGCGCCCATTCCGCGCGTGCCCGTGTAGCACAGGCGCTCGACGGCGCCAAAGCTCTCCGGCGCCCGGCCCTGTGTTGCGAGCCATGCATCGACCAGGGCGTTGCCAAACTTGTCCGGCAGCGAATCCGCCAGCAAACCAGGCAGGCCGTGAAAGGTTTTTTGCGGCAGTTCCGGGAATTCATAAACACGATCGCTCAACGGCATGCTCAGAGGGGCAATCTCGATGCCGCTTCGGGCAAACTCAGGGTCGTATTGGAAAGCGGCATGGTCCCGGCCTTCCTCCATCATAACAGCCCCGATGGTCCGCCCCCAGAGCTGGACCTTGGCGATCATGACGGCTCACCCCATGTCCATTTCGGAGCCGCGATTGTCGCAGCCTTTTGGCCCGAGGCCCGCTGACGTTTCTTGCCTTGCAGTTTCAACTGCGCGATGGGACTGGCCGCCGGTTCGGGAATGAGCGTATCGAACCGCTCCACCAAGCCGAGAACCCGACAGACCCTGACAAAACCAGACAACTGAGTTGCCGCCGCTCCCGATTCCAAACGTTGCAACGTCCGAATGCCAAGTCCTGCCTGTTCCGCCAGCCCCTCTTGAGTGAGGTTTTTCACCAAACGAAGCCGGGCCAATCGCTCCCCAATCAGCTTGAGAAGGCTTTCGTCGGTCATTTGTGATTCAATCTTCATACACGCCTAACATGGCGTATTGTTTCAATAATACAATATAAACCGCCAATAATGGCGTGTAACAACTCTCCCGTGTTTGCCGTTTAGGTGCGACATCAGTTCCGACTGCCTGCTGCGCGGTGCCAAGGAAGCCCGCAATTCGGAGTATCCCCGCTGACTAATTCAACCAGCGATTATCGGGATATAACAACAAGCGTCTTTTGGTTATATGGACAGCCCACGGCGCGAAGCGGATGCTGGGCAGGAATCTGATAGTCTTTGGGCTTACGACTTGATGTCGCGGGCTTGAAAAGCCGCCGCGCCGACGAGGAATGTGGTGAGGTTTATCGCCAGCAAGATACAGAGCGTCTGAACCACCGAATCCCACGGGGTCGGCTGGGAATAGATCCGAATCCATGTGTGGAAATGGTAGGTCGGGAACCACTCCTTATAGTGTTCAAAGAACGGGATGTTCTCCATCACCATGCTGACAAACAGAACCGAAAGCGCGAGGATGGTCGCGGCCGCAGGTTTCATGTTGAAGCAGGAGAACATGAAGGCCAGGCCCACCGCGACGCTCGCGTTAACCGCCATGAAGACCAGAGACCAAAGGAACAGCTTAAACCCGGCAGCGGCGCTCAAGACGTTGAAGCCAATGCCGGGCCAGGACACGAACATCCCCTTCCACGGGAACCAGATCCGAGCCAGGCAGAGAGCGGTTCCGCCCAGGACGAGCACCAGCAAGGCCGCAAAAACGCCCCCGGCCAGCCATTTCATCAGCAGCAACCTGAACCGCGAGATCGGCCGCGACAAAATCATGCGCAAGGTGCCCTCCTCCGCTTCCTTGGCCACCATGTCTCCTCCGACCAAGGCAGTGTACAAAGGCATTAACAAGGCGACCTGAGGAATAAGCATGATGACGGCCACCGTGAGCGCGGACATGTATTCCTGCGCCAGATACCCGTTTCCGGCGAGCGTGCGCTCCATATCGGCGCGCACGTGTCCAAAGCGAAACATCAGCAGCATCCCCGTCTGCACCAGCAGGAACGCGCCAAAGCCAATATAAGTGCGCTTCTTCCCAAACAGCTTCCAGAGTTCGTTGCGGAAATGAAGATAGAACATGGCGCCTCAGCTCATTTAACGTCCCGTTGATTATTCATCAGGCTGAGGTAAAAACCCTCCAGCGTTTCCTTCTCCAACGCGATTTCGTAAACTGGCATTCCATGCTCGACCAGCAGCTTTACGATCTGATCGCTGCCGATGCCGGGCTTCAAAGCGATGAACTGTCCGTCGCGTTCCTCTTTGATGAGTTGCGCCTCGCGCAGTTGGCGGGTTGCTGAGGGGAAATCACCAACCTCGAGCCGGACCCATTTCTCGCGCTGTTTGGTCGCAGCCAGCGGACCTTCAAAGACCATGCGACCCTGGTTCAACACGGCGATGCGCGTGCAGAGTTGTTCCACCTCGTTGAGCAAATGGGACGAAAGCAGAATCGTGAGGCCCAGCTCACGCTGGAGCCGCAGAATCGTCTGGCGCATCTCGTGGATGCCTTCCGGGTCCAGTCCGTCGCTTGGCTCATCGAGGATCAGCAGCTCCGGGTGGGGCAGCAAAGCCTGGGCCAGCGCGAGCCGCGCCCTCATGCCGTGGGAATAGGTTCTGACCTTGGAATCCTCCCGTCCGGTCAAACCGACCCACTCGATCACCTCCTGAATTCGCTGGCGGGGCGTCGGCGCGGTGTAGGAACTCAGGATTTCGAGGTTCCGCCGGCCGCTCAGGTAGTCATAAAACGCCGGGCTTTCAAAGATCGCACCGACCTTTTGCAACGCTTTCCGGCGGTGCGCCGTTACGTCGTGACCGCAGATTCTCACCTCGCCACTAGTCGGCCAAACCTGACCGAGCATCATGCCGATGGCCGTGCTCTTGCCCGCACCGTTATGGCCGAGCAACCCGTAAATCTCCCCGGCCGGAACCTGCAAGGACAAGTCGTCAACTGCCAACTGCTTGCCGAACTTCTTAAATAGGTTTTTGAGTTGAATCATTGGGTTGGCTTGATGGTTCCCTCGATCACGAGCAGGTTCTTGATATGGCCGTCGGCGTACAAGAAGTTCTTCGCCTTCGCGTCGCCGCGGGCGATATGGAACTTCTCTTTGTCAAACATCAACGGTATTTCATGTGGCTCGAATTTCAGGTCGATTCCTATTAAACTCACGACTAACTGCTCGGCGTCCTTCCCGTTAAGGAAATCGTTCCACGCGTAGCTCGAGCCGGTTTGTTCAAAAAAGGTTGGTCCTTTTTCCGGCAGGCTAGACTTGTTGGGCGGCCACTTGTCGGATGGACACCGCAGCACGTTCAGGTTGCCGAGCGAACTGACAAGCACCTGGTCCGGGCCAGCATACTTGTTGGTAACCCCCGGGTAGATGTCGGACATGCAGGGCAACCGATTCCGGTTGTCCCCGACGTAGAGCTGAAGCGCGATGCCGATTTGGTGCAAATTGCTGAGGCAGCCGGTGGCCTTTGCGCTTTCTTTCGCCCGGCTGAGCACGGGCAGAAGGAGCGCGGCCAACATGGCAATAATGGCAATGACCACCAGCAGTTCGATCAAGGTGAAGGCGACGCCTGGAGCGACCTTGTCAGGCTCGGGAGCCACCTCAGCGGGGTCGCCGTGACAACCTCCGCCCTCGGCCTTCTCCCTTCCCGCCTCGCAACTCTCGCCGCGCACCTCGGATTTCGGATTTCGGGCTTTCCGCTTCATCTTCCGCGAAACGGTCTTCCGCTTTCCATGACGCGTTGCAACTCCTCGAGGACCGGAGCCAGCTCGGCTTTGGTCTGCGCGGAGCTTTGGCTGTAAAAGGTCTTCAGGCCAATGGTCCGCATTTTCGCCTGAAGTTCGTTACTCAAAACCGGCGGCCCATTTGTGCCAGTCCGATTCCCACCGCGCGGGCCGGTTGGAGATTGGCCGCTGGCTTCCCTAAGCCGCCGCAGCGCGTCATCGATGGTCCGGCGTCGTTGTTCGTCCGGTAACTGTTCAAAGGAGGACAGCATTTGTTTGAAACCGGTGGGCATGGTAGCTTCGAGGAACGCGGACTTTTCGTCCTCTGTCATCTGATCGAACCAGCCCCAGGCCAGGCGGTCCATTCGCGCCTTGCGGCGCTCTTCGAGTGACAACGCGTTGATTTTGTCTGCCAGTTCTTTAAGGGCCTGGGCTCGCGCATCTCCGGACAACTTGCTCAAATCGACTGACGCCGCGTAGGCCCTCACCTTCTCGGCTGTCAGCTTGGTGTTCTTGGCAATCTTGTACCCAGCCAAAGCGACCAGCCAGATCGCCAGTATCGCAACCACGCATAGGAACACCGGCCGCCATCGTTGACTTACCATGCCGCGAGTTTATCACGGCGCATTGGGTTCGCCACGAGAATTCGCAAGGCGCTCCTCATTGAGAATTGGGATCATGGCATCGAGTTTGGCTCCCACTTCAGGATGGATTTCTTCGGGTTTCATCTGAGCGGCAATTTGAAAGAAGTCTTTCTTGGAGAGCTGGGCTTCGGTCTTTTCCAGGAAGTCAGGCAGGATGGATTTGCTGGCGGCGGTGGAAACGAGGTAATCGCTCTCCTTGAGTGGATTCTTCAGAGCGGGCGGCGGGAAGTTATCTTTGAGAAAATCCTCGCCGTTCTTGCGCCGGACGGTGGAGAGAAGGTCAGGGTCTGGACCTGCGACAAAACGCATGAGCGCCTGGGGATGGAGGAGGTAGTTTTCAATTTCAAGCTGAACGAGGAAAGTGGTGTCCGCCCCGATCATAGCCGCGCAGTGAGAGAATGAACCGCTCGATTCCAGGATCAATGAAGAAACCCGCTTCGGAGCGAAGCCGATCGAGTTCGGTTCGCAGGCTGGGGAGGCGGTGGAATCCAATTCGAGCCATCCGGCCACCATCCAACCCCACGGCAGCGCAATAATGTCAGAGTCGAGCAGGCGGCCCCGGCCGGCCTATTTCGCTGAAGGTGAGGACACTGACAGCCACCGGTTCCGGGGGCCGCGCATGAAGCGAGGCCGACAGGTCAAAGCCTTCGCGTTCTTCCGCGATCAGCAATGAACTATCGAGGATCAGCCCCACGGATTCTTGAGGGACTTGAGCGCCTTGCGGCCCTTGCGCACGGCCGCCGCGAGATCGCGTCGGTCTTCAGCAGGCAAATCAGCATGGGCGAGGTCGTCCGCCAGTTCATGGCTGTTGCACCCCTCAGTCGAGGCCGGGACGAGGAGGGCGTAGGGGACGCCGAGCTTGACGATGGCAAAGGTTTCCTTCCGGGAATAGACCCGGTTGACACAGTCGCTGAAGCTTTTCGACGCTTCCGTCACACTCAATGTTTTCATGCGGACACTCTATCGCACGCTTCCACCAAGTCAAGGAAGGGGGCTGGCGCCCTGCGCGGCCCAGCCAACAGCGAAAAATTCGATGACGAGGGAACCTTCGTTGGCGGCCTGCCGCAGGGCGGCGACGGAGGGGCCGGAATGCTGCGGGTCGTTCAGCAGCATGCAAGTGTCAGTACTCACTATTTACACTCCCCAAGTGAAAGGGGCAACCCATAGGCTGGTTCTGTGAATGAGAATGAACGCAAGTCGCCATAATCAAGCACTCTCGAGAATCCGGGCGGTTATGCCCTTGGGGTCTTTGCGTTTATTCGCAACAACGGCCTTATCGCGGGTGAGTTCCGCGTAGCCCTTGAGCAGGGCGTCCCAGGATTCCCCATCGGCAAGTTGGCCGAGAATGGCCGGGTGATGCCAAGCTGTGCGATGCAGTTCAGCAACACGGTGCCGCGCCGAGCTCGACCTCCCCCAGAAAATGGGCCGCCTCAAATAATGGTGCGCCGACGCCACCGCCGCCGAAGAGAACGGTCAGCAATACGATTTCGTCTTCGTTGACCAGAACCCCTTCGAAAAGTGGTTCCAGAACCAGGGACCCAAGAGTTTCGCCTCCCTTGCCGCCGCCTTCACGGATTACCAACCCTGCAAGGCTGACTTTGATACATCTTAGCAGGTTTACAAAAACGTTGTAACTTGGCTAACTTTAGTATAAATACCCCCGCATGTCTCCTGTAACTCCAGGAGTGGGGTAAGCATTCCTGGGATACCGCGGTCGCCTCTCCCATCACCCTGCACGATGTCCAACTGGCCTCCCAGTCCGCTGTCGCTGCCCTCGACGAAAGTTTCTTCCGTGTGCGCTTTGACCGCCTGACCCCGCTGGAAAAACGTTACCTCCGTGCGATGTCCGAGCTGGGCGCTGGCCCTCATCGCTCCGGCGACATCGCCGACCAACTCCGCCGCGAGGTCACCAACCTCGCCCCAACGCGCGGCCAGTTGATTTCCAAAGGCATGGTTTGGAGCCCGAGCCACGGCGACACCGCCTTTACCGTCCCGCTCTTCAACGAGTTCATGCGCCGCATCATGCCCGGCGATGAATGGAAACAGACGTAACTTTGACGAGGTGTTCACGGACCGGCTGACAGGGGTGGGCGGGCTGCTGGAAATGCGATTAACGGAGTCGATCACGTTTTCGGGGATGCGCTGGATCAGGCAGCCGATCCCAGGGACAGCAAAGGCAAAGGGGGAGTGACGATCATGCAGGACGGCGGGATGCAGGAGGGCAACCGGGCGGTGCGGGGGAGCGTGACGTGCGCGACGCGGGTGGTGGGGGAGAGCTGGGCGCGGCAACAGCGGGCGCTGCTGACGGGGGACGACGACGGGAATCACCATCCGATGCCGGAACAACTGGATTGCGAGTTTGAATTCGTGCCGCGCCGGGATGGGGTGGCGACGGGGGATGGGCAGAACGTGCGGCTGTTTCGGGTGGGGTTTGCGTTTGGGGAAACGCTGCCGAACTATCTGCCGAAGTCCTGAGTACTGGCGTTAACGCGTCCGCTGCACCAAAGGGTTGCGCCCTCATATATATAGCCGAATGCCAAAGTATAGCAGGCGCAGGGCGACGGCAGCAAAGACAACTGCAGCCAGCCACAGCACAACCGCGATGATCGGACGCCTTCCGAATGGTTCAGCAGCAGCCTTGGAGCGCGAGACAAAATAAAAAGGAACTCCGAAGAGAGCAACGAAGATCCCGGCGAAGAACGCAATTGGGCTGTCATACCGGTGGAGAGCGACGTCCACAAAAGGCATGGCCATGTAAACGAGGCCGCAGGCGACAAAAAGGCAGCAAACCATCCGCAGTGTTTTCGAGAGGTCCAGTGCCATGGGCAAAGTGCGACGCTTAACGACGCGCATCATCGACCCCGCGCCACTGATGCTTGGCATGCAAACAAACAAAAGCTGCGCCAATACAGAGCAATTCTAACGAGCTAGGCTCTGGAACTGATTGCGGAGAAAACTGAATGCTGTCCAAGGTGAATATGTTCTCGTTAGCTGGAAAGCTGCCGGGTGTGGCTTGGCACAAAATCGTGAGGTCAACCGCCGTGCCTGCGTAAGCGCTAATGTCGCCCGCCATCGTCATGACTCCACCGGATGTCGAAATCGGGGAAAGGCCAATGGGTGTGCCGTTAATAGTGACGATAGGACTCGCCTGTATAACGCCACCTGCAACCGGCGGACTCATCATCAAAAATTGGATGGAATGTGACCCGAGAGGGATCTGGCCGGTCTGCGAAATAGATGCCGTGTGAAAACAACTGGATGGAGCATCTGCGTATACGTAAAACTGGATGCTGTAACTACCCTGGAGCGGGACATAGCCAGAATAATATCCGTTGTTCGCGGTGAGCAAGGCAACCGATGTCTCATCAAGTGCGACAGGCGCTCCCCATACCGCTGTGCATACAGTGCCGTCCTCGCGCACCGTCCAATACGGTAAAGCACTCGATGCCAAGAGTGCGTCATAAGCATCCCACGGCGTGTAGCCGCTGGGGGCAGAGACTATGGTGGCCTGCTCAAAATTTAGATTGGCAAATCCCTGACCAAATGCGCTCTGCAACAGAACGCACGAAACAATAACCGACCAAATGATATGCGTATGTTTCATAAGACGTGGCCAAGGGTCTAACGGCTAGAGCTCAGGCACGAGGGACCAAAAGGCGTGAACCGCGAAGCGGAACTGAAAGCGCCATCCCGCGTTGCCTGCAGCGATTTTGTTAGGCTGCGTTGTCATGAGTAAGTGATAACCAAAGACACGACGCCGTAGAGCGCGAAGGCGGGAAGCCAGATGAGCACAAAGGCAATCGGCGATTGCCAAGGCTGGCCGCGCCAGAAAAGAGGAATGACGGAAACCAATGCAGCAGCGGCAACGGCAGCAGTCAAAATCGCAAGGTGGGCCTCTCGGTCGTAGCTGCTCCATTTTGACAGAACCTGCGTGAGTGTCCACAACACCGCGTTCAAGACGACACCCGTGCCGAGTCTCAGCCATCCTTCTGTCTTCGAGCGAGTCATGGCGTGTGAAGCGGCCTAACGCTCCGCCTGAGCTACAGCCGCCACTCCAGAACCTCTGGAGCACCAACGACTGACGTGGCGGCTGTTAGCTCCAGGCGGCTTGTTCGGCTGTGCCTTCAAGACTCTTCTGGCCGTTTCCCAAAGAACTCAAGATGGCTGCACTGGCAGCACTGTAGAGCATAACCCTCGATGAACAGGGCTTTGTATCTTGTGCCAAACGAGCCATGTCCATGCCACTGGAAGCCGCCACTGCTACATTGCGAGCAAATGACCGGCTTGCCACCAGCCTGAAACTGACGTGGGCGGAGGGTCTCTTTCACTGCTGCTTTTACTCCGCGTTTAATTGCTGTGATGGTCTTGTTCATAATTGTGTCGAAGTCGCCGAACGTTGAATATACGATGACCCGTTCGTATATCGAACGACGCAGATCCGGCCGGCAAACCCTTTCATGCAATGAGGTTACGCTCGTTTAGCTCTCCAAGTCAATCCCCCTTTTTAAGCTACCCTACCCTCCATTGGTCGCTACGGCGCCTTTCTGAAGGAGCCGAGGTTCAAAAACCTGACCACCGAAAAGAAGTTAGCCGGCTTCCTCACCCGGTTGGCTCTCTCGGGCGTCTCAGCCTCCACGCAAAACCAGGCCTTCAATGCCTTGCTTTGCTTTTAATTAGTCGCTTTTCCCGACGGTGGAAAAGGCGCGGCTCTGGGCCTCGCGGAAGTTGGTGAGGAAGAGGGTGTTGTCCGCGACGGCTTTTTCGATGAGCTGCTTGAGCAGGAACAGTTCGGAACTGTTGATGACAGCATGGACGCTCTGCTGAAAGGCCTGCATCGGGGTGAAGGTCTGGAACGTTTCGCCGAAGAGAATGATCGTGGCATGGCGGCGCTCGTTCATGGGCATCTGCTGGAGCGCTTGCAAGGTCAGGTTTTCGCTCGGGTTGTTGGCCGCAAACAGCTCCTCCAGGATCGCAACCTGGTAGCGGACCTGGCTGAACCGAATCAGGAAGTCCGAGTGGGTTGCCGCGGTGTGGACTTTATAGCCCAGCTCATTGAGCGCCGCCCGGGCAGCTTCCAGCCAATCCGGCGTCGAGAAAGCGATCAGGGCGGGCTTGTCGTTGGCGCTGACGAATTCAAATTGCGTCGTCATGGGTGATCACTTGAGTTTGAGCATCGGGGGCGCCGCCGGCGCGCCTGTTCGCGCGGCGTTCTGCATGGCCTTCATGCGCAGCGAGTGCATGCTGTGGGTGGATTCGCCGCGCGTTTTCTTGATGTTGTCAATGCCGCGCGTGACCGGCCCGCGTTTGGTGCAGTAGAGTGTCGCGGTGTCCTCGGTGATCTTCCCTTGTTCGTAGGCTTCCAGCGCCGAGAAATCGAAGGTCCGCCATCCGAATGACTGGCTGGACTCGATGATTTCGTAAAAGCTTTTGCCTTCGGTTTCGCCAAGGCGGATGCTTTCCTGGGTCCGGAGATTCGAGCCCATGATTTCGAGCAGCGCGTAGCGGCCGCCACCAACCCTCGGGACGAGCCGCTGGCTGACGACCCATCGCAAGGTGTCGGCCAGCCGAGCGCGAACTTGTTCCTGTTCCTCGGTTTCAAACATGCCGAGGATACGATTGATGGTCTGGCCGGCGTCTATGGTGTGCAGCGTGCTGAGCACTAGATGGCCGGTTTCCGCCGCGCTCAGGGCAATCTTGATGGTTTCACGGTCGCGCATTTCGCCGACGAGAATGACCTTGGGCGCCTGGCGCAGGGCGGCGCGCAAACCGTTGGAGAAGGTGTCGAAATCCGTGCCCAGTTCCCGCTGGTTGAACGTGGCCACATCATGATGATGAACAAACTCAACCGGATCCTCGAGCGTGATGATGTGAACCGGCTTGGTGCGCCCGATCTCATTGAGCACAGCGGCCAGGGTGGTCGATTTGCCGGAACCGGTGGCGCCGGTGACGAGCACCAAACCGGTTTTTTCCAGGGGTGTCTGCTTGATAATCTCCGGGAAGTGGAGCGATTCGAGGGTCGGGATGACCGTGTTGAGCTTGCGTAGAACGATCGAAAAATTGCCGCGCTGGGCGAAGATGCTGATACGAAAACGCGCCTTATCGGCCAGCGTGTAAGCGGTGTCGCAGGAACCGCGGCGAAGCAAATCCCCGATGTGCCAGAGGTTGTCGCCGATCAGATTGAGCGCGATCATCTCGGTCTGGAACGGAGTGAGTTTCTCGATGGGCGGCTCGCAGACAACCGGTTTCAGCTCGCCAAAGGATTCGACCTGCAACGATTTATCAACGGTGAACAGCAGGTCGGATACCTCCGGCTGCGAGTCCAGCATCGTCGTCAGAATGTAGTCAAGCTCGGGTCGGCGCATAAATCAAACGTCATCATCTTCCGGCGGGTGCGGCAGAAAGGCGCGGAATTTTCGTTTGTCCAGCGCTTTGTCGTAAGCCTCTTCCGGAGAAATTCGTTTCATTCGGAGATGCTCCATAATGGCATCGTCCAGGGGTTGGTTGCCCATCTTCTTGCCGACCTGGATCATACCCGGGATTTGGTGGGTCTTGCCTTCGCGCACCAGGTTCGCAATGGCGGTGGTAAAAACCAGAATCTCCAGCGCGGCCACTCGGCCTTTCTTGTCGATGCGCTTGAACAGGTTCTGCGCCACAACCCCTCTGAGGGCCTCCGAGAGTGTGGCGCGAATTTTATTCTGCTGTTCGGCTGGGAAAACGTCAATTATGCGGTCCACGGTCTTGGCGGCGCTGGGTGTGTGGAGGGTGCCGAAAACCAAGTGGCCCGTGCTGGCCGCCACGAGCGCCAACTCAATGGTCTCGAGGTCGCGCAATTCGCCGACGAGCACCACATCGGGATCCTCGCGCAATGCGCCGCGGAGGGCGGCAGCGAACGACTTGGTGTGAACGCCCACCTCGCGGTGGTTGATCAGGCAATTCTTGCTCTCATGCACGAACTCGATGGGGTCTTCAACGGTGATGATGTGGTCGCGCCGGTTCTTGTTCGCATAATCAACCATCGCGGCCAGCGTGGTGGATTTGCCCGAGCCGGTCGGACCCGTAACGACGACCAGGCCGCGGTGCAACATCGCAAACTTCTTCAACACGGCCGGCAGCGGCGCGTCAAATTTCTCGAAATCCTCGAACGAGAGCACCTTGGTCGGGATTTGGCGGAAGACGGCGGCGATGCCGTATTTCTGGTTGAAGAAATTGGCGCGGAACCGCGAGATGTTCGGGATTTCGTAGCCGAAATCGACGTCGCCAGTTTCCTCGAAGGTCTTGACCTTGTACTCGGGCGCGATTTCGTAGAGCATCTTCTTGAGCTCGTCGTTGTCGAGCGGGGGGTGGTCCACGCGATGCAGTTCGCCGTTCACCCGGAGCATGGGATTGTTGCCCGAGGACAGGTGGAGGTCCGAGGCCTTTTGCTCGAACATCAGGTTAAAGAAAGCATCGATCTTTGCCATAAATTTCCGTACGGTCTGACTGACTGATAGCTAAATCCGCACCATACTACCTCCAAGTGAGCCACGCCGCCAAAATAATCGCCAATGAGATAACGAAGGATGGGGCCATCCCGTTCGCGCGGTTCATGCAGCTCGCACTGTATTGTCCTGTTTGTGGATATTATGAAAAAGAAGAGGACACCATCGGGAGGGTGGGAGATTACTATACCAGCGTAAGTGTCGGCCCCCTTTTTGGTGATCTGCTGGCTTTTCAATTTGCGGAATGGCTCGAGGAGGAGCGATGGCCGATGGGCGGGAACCAACAACCCGAGGTGAAGCAGGAAGTTGCAGCGCTGCAAATTCTGGAAGCAGGGGCTCACAACGCGCAGTTGGCCCGGGACATCCTGGCGTGGCTGGGTGAACGTCGTCCAGGGTTGTTCCAGAGGCTGCAATACTGGATTGTGGAGCCCTCACCGCGAAGGCAACAATGGCAGAAACGAACTCTGGGCGAGCTTGCGGACAAGGTCCGTTGGGTCAGAACCCTTGCCGATCTCCGCGCCTCGCCCCCGGGTCACGCGTCATCCGCCACCCCTCACACCGGAGGCATTCGCCAAATCATTTTCGCCAACGAACTGCTGGATGCCATGCCTGTGCATCGGCTGGGATGGGACGCGAACAGCCGGGTTTGGTTCGAATGGGGCGTTGCTCTGCAAGAAGATCGGTTCGTCTGGACGCGTCTCCCGAACCACCCGTCAACCGGGTTGCCTGATGCGCTGCTGCCAACCCTCGACCCGCAACTTTCGGCCGTTCTGCCGGATGGATTTGTCGTCGAACTCTGTCCGGCGGCGGCCGCATGGTGGCGATCGGCTGCCAGCGTCATGCGCTGCGGCAAGCTGCTCACATTCGATTACGGTCAGACCGCCGATCAATTCCTGACGCCCGAAAGGAAGGCAGGGACGTTGCGGTCGTATCGTTGTCATCGGCCAAGCCATGACGTGCTCGCCCAACCGAGCGAGCAGGACATCACGGCCGACGTGGATTTCACTGCCATTCAGGCCGCGGGAGAAGCCGGTGGCCTGGAAACGGAGGATTTCCTGACGCAGTCACAATTCCTGACCCGCATCGCAGCGCAAACCTGGAAGAGTGAAGGCTCGTTCGGAAAATGGACTGCAGAACGCGCGCGGCAGTTTCAAACGCTGACGCACCCGGAGCTTATGGGGAGGTCATTTCGAGTGCTGGTTCAGGGGCGATACTGATACTCTCGTGGGTGTGGCGATGCTGCATGTCTCCAAGCGTCACTTCAGGGGCCAGCGTCAGGTAATAGTCGATCCTGACGGCTCCGAAAGTTGGCTTCCGCAGGTGAGAACGAAGTGGGGCGGATAGCCGCACCCTTGGCGTTAGTGCGCCTAAAAACGTCGGCGGGCAAATTGTTCTGTTCAGCTTGAAAGCTGCCGGGCAGGTAAGCCGCGGCGCTTTGGTTGCTCAGGATCATGGCGACCATCGGGCCGGAAACCGGCGCACCCACGAGGTTAGCGCCATAACGCTGGTTGAACAATACGCAGATCAGCAGCAGGGCAACCGTCGCGGGTGCCAGCCAGCTCAGCCGGAAGGCCGGCAGCGGTTCCGCCCGATCCGAATCGGCGCCAAATAGGCGCGCCTCAAGCCCCTTCGAGGGGTGGCGCGGCGTCCACGAAAGCAATTGCTTCTCCAATTCGTTCATCTCGTTCATACGATGGTCCTTTCAAGTGCATTCTCAGTTTCTGCAGGCCATAGCGGTATCGACCTGCGGCGGTGTTGGGAGAAATGTCCAGCAACTCGCCAATTTCATCAAAAGTGTGTTCATGCCAGATCTTCAGCACGATGACCTCACGCTGCTCCTGCGGCAAATTGGCCAGTCCCTGCATCGCTGCTCGCTCGGCCGGGCTTTCCGTGGTTGACCGCTCGAACCAGCTCCGCGACTCCAGTTCACGCGTCAACCGACGCCAGAAGCTGCGGCGGTAATTCAGTGCCCGGTTGCGAAAACTCCTCAGGCAATAATGCTCCGGCAATTCCGGCGGCTCAGGACGATTCATCAACGCGACAAATGTCTCCTGCACCACGTCTTCCGCCTCTGCATGGCTCAAGCCCAACGCCCGCCCGTAAAGGACGAGTTCAGACGCCTTCGCTCGATACAAGCGTTCGCACCACCCGGCTGGCTCAGCAATGTTCACAAGTTCACCCCAATAGACACCTCGAAGCTTGGATTTGTATAAACTTCTTCAGACCACTTGTACCCCCAAGTGAGCCACACCGCCAAAATAATCTCTGGGCGAACTTGCGGACAAGGTCCGTTGGGTCGAAACCCTTGCCGATCTCTGCACCTCGCCCCCGGGTCACGCGTCACCCTCCCCCCCCCACCTCACACCGAAGGCATTCGCCAAATCATTTTCGCCAACGAACTGCTTGGTTTTTGGCACACCCGCTTGTACTTGACGCTACGCTGGAAAAAACGGAGCTTGAAATGTGCCAGGGGCGAGCTATGCTCGCGCCAATGGATGCCTTCGCAGTCACAAGAGCATCAAAAGTTCTCTCGGCCAGTACGCCAGATATATTGATGCGAAAACCCGATGGAGTGTCGCCACTCTCCTGCGACACGAGCACCACGGCGGAGGTGAAAGTGTGAAATACGAGTTGAGCGAGCACGCCTTGATTCGTATGCGAGAACGAAAGATCGAATCGGCCTGGCTGGAACAGGCAATTACCCAGCCACAGCGAACCGAGCCGGATGAGGATGATCCGGGCATGGAACACCGGCTGGCGGCAATTGCCGAGCGAGACTATCGTGTGCTGCGCGTCGTGTGCGATCCGCGAGCGAATCCGCTGAAGATCGCCACGGTGTATTTTGATCGAAGCATGAAAGGCAAATTGTGAAACTGACGATTGATCCGAAAGCCGACGCGCTCTATCTGCGCCTCAACGACGCCGAAATTGTGGATTCCCAGCAGGTAGCCCCCGGCGTGGTGCTGGACTATGACACGGAGGATACTGTCGTGGGTGTGGAGATGCTGCATGTCTCCAAGCGTGCCGGCAAAGCGGACTTGCATCGCCTGCTTTTTGAAACGCTCGGAGCTTCCAGTCCAGAAGCAATGACTGTGCGCGAAACGCCGCCCCCTTACGGCCAGACAGTGCCGTGAGCGACCGGCCGGAACCCGTCGTCAATAGTGCCGCGCTCGACTGATCAAGATGAAGGCGACTGCAGTTCGTAATTGAGTATCGAGAGGCAATAGACGGTCGCAGTTTCGGTCCGCAGCACGAGGCGGCCAAGGGTGATGGGCAAGGCGCCGTGAGATTCAATGGCCTCCGTTTCCGCCGGAGTGAAATCGCCCTCGGGACCAATCCAGATTGAAGCGGATACCGGGCTGCGCCCGTGCTGCGCCTGGAAGGCGCGAAAGTACTCGCGCGGCGAGCGGCTGCCGCTTTGAAGGGAGGCTATCAGGGGCAACTCGAACGCCTCGTTGCGGGCAAGAAATTGGTTCGGGGTCAATGGCGGCTCGACTCGTGGAAGCCAGGGGGAACCGCATTGTTTGATGGCTTCGATGGCGACTGATTGCAACCTCGCGGTTTTCCGCGCGACGTCTTCGTCATCAAGTTGCGTAATCACCCGTTCGGAGAGCAAAGGCACAATGCGAGAGGCCCCCAGTTCGGTGGCTTTCTGGATGATGGATTCGATGAGCCTGCCTTTGGGCACAGCCTGGACCAAGGTGACCCGGCACGGCGGGGGCGGATGAGAACGTTTTTCGCCAACCGTCAGCCTGACTTTGTCACGGTCATAATCCTGCACGTCGCAAAGGAACTCGTGGCCCGCGCCGTCCAGCACCAAAACACGCTCGCCGCGCCGCAGCCGTAGAACATGGCGGGCATGGTGCGCCTCACGGCCCGCCAAAAAGAGCGTCGCATCCTCGCATTGGGCGGTGGGAAGATAGAAACGGTGCATGGCATGAGTGCCCCATCCTTGCTCACTGAAAAAGATTCTTTGCTCTTTCGAGGAAGCTTTGGCTGATGGGGCTTTCTTTGCCGCTGCAAAGATCGGCGAATTCCTGCAGTTTGGACTTTTGGGCGGATGAAAGCTGAGTTGGCACCTCGACGTTGATGCGGACGTGCAGATCGCCGTGCCCATAGCCCTGAACATTCTTAACACCCCTGCCCTTCAGACGGAACATGGTGCCGGGCTGGGTGCCGGGGGGGACTTTGATGGCGGTTTTCCCATCAAGAGCCGGCACCTCGATTTCCGCGCCGAGCGCGGCATGCACGAAACTGACCGGCACCTCGCACAACAAATCATCACCGTCGCGTTGGAAAATCGCATGGGATTTGACGTGAAGCACGACATACAGATCGCCCGGCGGCCCGCCACGAAAACCAGCCTCGCCATTGCCCGAAGACCTCAGTCGTGAGCCGGTGTCCACACCGGCGGGAATGCGCAATTTGATCGGGATGGCACGCTCGCGGCGGCCGGCGCCACGGCAGCTTGCGCACGGTTTATCGATGACGCGGCCGGCCCCCTGGCAATGGGGACACGTCTGGGCAATGCTGAAGATACCGCGAGAATTGATAATCTGACCGCGACCGCCACAGGCCGGGCAGGCTTTGGCGCGGGAACCAGGTTCGGCACCCGAACCCTGGCACGCCTCGCAGCGTTCCGGCTTGGTGACGGTGATCTCTTTCTCGCAGCCGTGGGCCGCTTCCTCGAAGGTGATCTCCATATCATACCGGAGATCGTCACCCCGCCGCGGCTGCGTCGGATCGGACCGGCCGCCGCCAAAAAGATCGTCGAAAATGTTGCCGCCGCCGCCGAAGACTTCCCGAAATATCTCGAACGGATCGTGAAAGCCGCCGCCGTGAGCAAAGGGGCCGGCGCGACGATCAAAGGCCGCGTGGCCGTATTGGTCGTAAGCGGCGCGCTTTTGCGGGTCGCTCAAGGCTTCGTAGGCCTCGCCCAGCTCCTTGAACTTCTCTTCCGCAGTTTTGTCGCCCGGATTCTTGTCCGGATGGTGCTTCGCCGCGAGCTTGCGGTATGCCTTCTTGATTTCCTCCGGCACGACACTCTTCTCTACGCCGAGGACTTCGTAATAATCACGTTTGGCCATTGGTCAGGCGGCGGGTTGTTTGGCCACGATGACGCTGGCCGGACGCAGAAGACGCTCCCGTAATTTGTAACCTTTCCGCAGTTGCTGAATGACCTGCCCTTCCGGGGCTTCGACCGTTTCCCGTTGGGAGACGGCTTCGTGAAAGTTCGGATCGAAGGGTTTGCCGGCGGCGTCCACCTCTTCCAGACCCGCTTCCGCGAGGGCAGTCTTGAGTTGTTGGCAGACCATGTTGATGCCTGCTTGCAGCGATTGGCCGGCTTCGGGTTCGGCGGCTTGCACGGCCGTCAAGGCCGTCTCAAGGTTATCCAGCACGGGAACCAACTTCTGGAGCAGACTCTCGTTGGCAAACTTAATTGCCTCCTGCTTTTCGCGGGCGGCGCGCTTCTTGAAGTTATCGAAATCGGCGGAGGTCCGCAGCAGACGTTCCCAGTTATCGTCCGCCTTCGCAGCCCGTTCCTTCAATTCCGCCAGTTGCTCCGGGGTCACCGTGGCCGGCTCAACCGGCACCAGCGGCTCGGCACTGGCCGGTGCTTTCTCTTTATGCGCGTCAGTTTTTTTCATCAAATACAGCTTGCTTATCTATGGTTACAACGCGGAGAGAATACGCGATTGTTGCCAGTCCGGCAACCTGTTAACCAAGCCCCCAGCAATTCTTGACGGAGCGTGGAGCAGGTCTCCGAAGGAGAAAAGGCCAAAGATTATGGAGTGCGCCGGCAGAGCGTAGCGGCGACGGCGCTTTCCCCCTGCGCGGAGCGCCTGCAGTCTCTAACCAAGCAAGCTGACGAAATCATTTATGATACGGAATCGGCTACGCCGGGAGCCAAAGCGCCGTCGCCACTACGCTCTGCCGGCGCACTCCATAATGAGTTTCCTGTTCCGTTTAAACCTGCTCACGAACCTTGAATTTACATCCCCGCCTTCCAAGTTCATGGAGAACTGCTGGTTCCTTGATGTCAGCTCTCCATTAATCCATCGCAACATTGCCGCAAAGGTGGACCTCGAGACCGAGTTCGGCGAGCATCGCGGCCTTGATGCGGCAGGCACGATGGGCTTGTTTTGCGTTTGGCGCATAAACCACCTGGATGTGGTTGGCCTTGTGCCGCGCCATCATCTGGTCGCGCGTCACCCCGTCAAGCACCGCATGCATGATCGGCCATTGCGGCGTGGTCTCGCGCCATCGGCGTTCGGTTTCCTTCTCGGGCAGCTTGACCACCTCGGACACGCCAAGATCGCAATGCAATGTGCCGTCCATGATGAACACGCGGCTCCAGACGATGTGCCCGGGTTTCGAGATGCCTTTTATCGTGCCGCCACCCAGGCGGAAATACATCGGCGGCTGGCGCTCGCTGGTGGCGCCCCCATAGCCGCCGATCAAATGCGCCGGCGGGACCGCTCCCGAGATCAGGAACACCCAAACATAATCGTCCACTCCATCGCCATTGTAGTGCTGGCCCCAGCGGAGATCGTGGAGGGTGTTCTCCGGCGCAAATCCGAGCTGCCGCCACAGGCGATTGGTCACCAGGCCGTCCAAGCCCGCGCACTCGTCCACTTCGTTGAAATGTGGAACGGCTTCGCCAGCGAACAACACGCCACCCGATTTCCGGCACTTCACCGGCGGCCGATCCACGTTATTCAGCAGACCTTCCGCCAGATCGCTCGCCGGGGTGAGGTCTTTCAGCCCCTGCTGATACTGAATGCCAATGGTCGCGCAACCGAATTCGTCCGCAAGACGTACCGCAGCAATATACATTTTGCACTGCTGCAAGGTCTGGGCTTCTGTCAACTCCGTCTCCTCGTTCTTGCCCCAGCAGAATGTCATGCCTTTCTTCAGCAGCCAATTCAGGACTTCGCGGGCTTCGCCGTCTGTGACCTGCTGCATGGCGGCGTAAAGGGCGGACTGGCTGAGGCGCTCCTTGAAGACGCCGGTCGGATGCAGCAGTTCATCCGGAATGATAGCGTTGAACATGCCCATGCAGCCTTCGTCAAAAACTCCCATGATGGCCTTCTGCCGCCGCAACTCTCGGGCGGCGCCCTTGCCGAGTTGCTCGTCGGCAAGCGGCAGCTTCAACAATCGCAAATCTCTTACGTGGCTCTGATCGTGCGTAACCGCCCCCTCGTCCAGCCACTGGCGGAGGCCATTCTTGAAAAACTCATCCGTGAAATCCGCGCTCCACAGCGTGCTATACCGGATTCCTGCTTTCGTTAGAGAACCATTCAAATTCAACATGCCCACCAGGCCAGGCCATGTGCCGCTCCAATTGGCCACGGTCAGAATCGGACCCCGATGCGTGCAAAGACCAGCCAAAACGTGATGGCTATACTGCCAGACACCTTCGGCAACGATCAGCGGCGCACTCGAGTCAAGATTGCGAAAAACCTCGATCCCCATCTTCTGCGAATCAATAAAACCGTGCTCCTTTTGTTTGTCGAAGGGGTGCGCGCGGACAACCGTCCAGCCTTCGGCTTTCAGGGCCTTGCCGAGCACAGTCTCCATCTTTAACTGTTCGGGCCAGCACTTCTGGTTGGCCGAGAGCCGCAGGTCGCCGCTGGACATCAGGTAAGTGTGCTTGGGCTTTAGTGAAGGTATCGTTTTCATAATCTGGTCAATGTGTAAGAATTCTGGTGCTCTTTTTAACACGGCAGACGGCGGGCGTCACTGAATTATTTTTGGGGAATTGGGTCACGGGCTGCGCCTCCAGACGTCAAGACCCAGGCTCCTTATGCACTCGCGCGTAATGGAAAAGATACTGCTGCGCATATCCCGCATTGGGACCGAAATGCGCCCCGGCAAAACGGTGCAACCGTTGCACGGAGACTCGCCGGCGTGGAAAGTAAAGCTCGCGCAGCGCCTTCATAACCCATACGTCCAGCGGAAATGCGGGCTGAAATCCGTATGCGAACAACAGGACGCAATCGGCGATCTTCCGCCCCACACCCGGCAGTTTCATCAACTCGGACCGCGCCGCCTCCACTGACAACGGCTGCAGGCGGGTCAGATCGAGATGCCCGCTCGCAATCGTGCGCGCGGTCCCCAGCAAATACGGAGCGCGGAATCCCATTTTGCAGGCCCGCAACTCCGCCTCCGTCGCCCTCGCCAGTCGGGCCGGGGATGGGAACGCGTGCGCCGGGGCATGGGTGGGGAGCACGGGCAGCGGATCGCCGTAACGTTCACACAACAACGAGACGATCTGCCGGATTTGGCATATCTGCTTGGTTGATGACAGGATGAACGAGGCCACACACTCCCAAGGGTCCTGGCGCAACAAACGCAAACCGCGGCAGGCGGCGACCGCCGCGCGCATGGGAGCTTCGTCGGGAAAGGTCCGCAATACCGCGCTCAAATCAAGCTCCAGTTGCAAGTAATCCGCCAGCCAGCCCCAGTCTGCAACCGGCTCCGCCGTTTCCGCTGTAATCGAGAATTGGTCTGCGTGGAGCCAGACCCAGCGCCGGCCGATCACGCCGGTCCAGCCCCCCTCGCAGCGTTCCCAGCGAAACGCCTGACCACAGGTGAGCGTGGTGGTCAGGTCATAGTCTCGCACCGGAAATACGCCCGTGGTTGTCCCCGCAATCATTGGCCGGCAGAAAGTAAATCGCGCAGCCCTGCGAGCCTCGGGGTGCCAGACAGATTCGCCGCTCGCCTCGCGAATGCCAAAACAGCTCCGGACCGCGGTGCTTGGGACATTTGCGCCTGGACGGCAACTCAATACACGACTAACGAACGCACCGGGTAGTTCTCCAGCTTTTGCCGGCCTCCCAGGAAACTGAGTTCGATAAGAAAAGCGATTTCCAGAATCCGTGCGCCGAGGCGATGCACCAGCGCCGCCGCCGCCGCGGCGGTGCCGCCCGTCGCCAGCAAATCATCGATGAGCAGCACTCGAGCTCCGGGCTTGAGCGCATCGACATGGATGGCAATCGTGGCCGTGCCATATTCGAGAGCGTATTCCTTTTCGTGAGTTTGGTAGGGCAGTTTGCCCTTCTTGCGAACCGGCACAAAGCCGGCCTGAAGCTTGACTGCGGCGGCCGCGGCGAAAATAAAACCGCGCGCATCAATGCCCACCACAGCATCGACCGTGCCGGGCTTGAAGCTCTCTGTTAACAAGTCAATGCTGCCAGAAAAAAGCCGGGCGTCAGCAAGCACGGGCGTGATGTCCTTGAATTGAATGCCGGGTTTCGGAAAATCCGGGATGTTGCGAATGGCGCATTCGATCTCTGAAATCGGCGGATGGGTTTGGCTCATGAGGGTCAGGATTTGTTGTTTCCAGGCTAGGCCTTGGTTATCTCCATTTTTTCAATCATTCTGCGCAGCTTCTTCAATGCGATGTTTTGAATCTGGCGCACCCGCTCGCGGGTCACCCCAAACTTATCACCCACCTCTTCCAGCGTCTTTTCGGGGCCCCCGTCGAGGCCAAATCGGGCGCGCAGAATCGTGCCCTCCCGGTTGTCGAGCGTCTTGACCATTTCGTGCAACATCTGCGTCACCGTCTTCTCCTCGAGCTGCTCATACGGAGTGTTCGCGTTCTCGTCCTCGACAACTTCGGCAAAACTGTTGGAATCTTCATCGCCAATCGGCGCATCGAGCGAAGCCGGCCGAACCGCCGCCATGCGCATCTGGGTGACACGGGCTGGGCTGATGCCCATCTCTTCCGCGAGCTCCTCGTCCGTTGGTTCACGGCCAATCTCCTCCTGCAGTCGCATCGCCGTCCGTCGCATCTTGGAAATCTTATCTACCAAATGCACGGGCAGCCGGATGGTCTTGGATTGATTGGCGAGCGCCCGCTTGATGGATTGCTTTATCCACCACGAGCCGTAAGTCGAAAGCTTGCCTCCCTTGGCGGGATCGAAACGCTCAACGGCCTTCATCAAACCGATGTTCCCCTCGCTGATGAGATCGAGCAACGGAAGACCGATGCCTTCGTAATCGCGGGCGATTTTCACGACCAGACGCAAATTCGCCTTGATCATTAGCTCGCGGGCTTTCCTATCCCCCTTCTTGATCCGCGCCGCCAACTCAATTTCCTCCTGCGGTGTCAGAAGTTTGACCTGGCCGATCTCGCGCAAGTATAGCTTGATCGCCGTGTCACCGTCATAGCTCGTCCGCTCTCGCTCGGGCGGTGCAAGCGGTTCTTCGGTCGCTGGAACAGCGGTCGTTGCTTCCAATTCCGCTGGCTTCAAAACCTCTTCTTTCTCTGCCGCTTCGGCCTTCGGCTCCCGATCGTCCTCGGAAACCTCACGCTTTCCACCCCGGGTGCGCGCCGCCGGCAACTTCGACGGTGCGTGTGCCTTGTGCGCCCGCAGCTTGCGCGCTCGATCCGGTTTCCTTCCCCGGTCTGCCTCGTGGCTTTTATTGTGAGCAACCATAATGAAGCCTTGAGAATCTAGGTTCCGGCCAATGGTTGGCAATCAAATAAATCACCTTACTTCAAGAGTTTTGTCAAACCGCGTCAGGTTTCGGGGACGACTGCTCGTCACCAGCGCCACATCCTCAAGGCGAACACCCCCAAGCTCCGGGTAATATAACCCGGGCTCGACCGTCACCACCTGGCCGGCCTTCAATACCCCAGCAGAATTCGGCCCCAAACGTGGCGTTTCGTGGATTTCCAGCCCAAGCCCATGACCCGTCCCGTGGAAAAAACCTTGCATCCGACCGTGGTGCTTCCCGGTTTTGTAACCTTCCCGCTCGAAGAATTCCTGGACTGTCCGATGCACCTCAGCGGTCTCCACCCCGGGTCGCACTTGGTTAAACGCCAGCTTCTGGCCCTCCAGAACAGTATGATACAACTTCCGAATCGCTTCGCTGGCGTGTCCGCGAACTACCGTGCGCGTGATGTCGCCAAAATAACCCGTCGATTGCGACCGGGGAAAGATATCCAAAATGATGGGTTCGTTGGCGCGTAATGGCCCGTAGCCAGGCTCGTGCGGATCGCAACCCTGTTTGCCGCCCGCGACAATGGTGTGGCTGGCAAGCCCATTTGCCTGGATAATCGCCGTGTCGATCACCGCACGGAGTTTTTCCGACGTCAACGGCGCATCGCGGTACATCAACCGCCCGCCCTGCCCAACCTTTGCGACGTGAAGAACCTGGATGGCCTCGGCCATGCCCACCTCCGCCATCAAAAGCGCCGCGCTGATCTTCTTCACCTCGATGGCGGTTTTTTGCTCGCGCTGCGGGAAAAAATTGCCCGTCCGGGGTCGAACCGTGATGCGGCGCTTCTGCAAACTTGCCGCCAGGCCGCACGGAAAACTGTGCGGCACCACCACGCTCCGAATGCGCCTCTCCCTCAAAATCTCGATGAGGACTTCGACAATGCCCGGACGCTTGATTCCCTCGCCACGAAGCTTGTTTTGATAGAGGCTGAGCGACAGCACGCAACAATGGCGCGCCTGCCGGCGCGCGCGGTCGATCTCCAAGTCGCTCACCACAATGTAATTTCGCCCGCGATTGCGCAGGTAGATGAATGGGTCCGGCACAAACATCCCGACGGCGTAAAGCATGTCCGCATCACGCTCGCTGTCGGCCACGATCAACAGATTCTCAGATTTTGTCATTTCAAACACCGAATAAACGGTCGCCGGCATCACCCAAACCAGGGAGGATGTAACCCTTCTCATTGAGTTTCCGATCCACCGCCGCCGTGAAAATCGGCAAATTCGGATAGTGCGACCGCACGCGGCGAATGCCCTCGGGCGCAGCGACCAGGTTCACCATCCGCACCCGCTTTGCCCCCAGCTCCGTCAGCAAGTCCATGGCCGCCACCGCGCTGCCACCAGTAGCCAGCATCGGATCAATCAGAATCACCTCGAATTGGCTCAAATCCGGCGGCAAACTCTTGTGATAAGAAGTGGCCCGCAATGTCGTTTCCTCACGTTTCAACCCGATGAAACCGACCCGGGCATGAGGAATCAGTTGCAGGATGGAATCAAGCATGCCCAATCCGGCCCGCAACACCGGAACCAGCACCACCTCGCGCTGCAGTCGAACGCCCCGCGTGGCCGCCAAGGGAGTCGTCACGCCAACCGGCGACACCGCAAACGAGCGCGTCGCCTCGTATAACATCAGCGCGGCCACCTCGCTCAATACCCGGCGAAATTCCTGCGGACCGGTGCGCTTATCCCGCAGCCGCGTCAGATTATGCCGCACCAGCGGGTGCGTTATGACAGTCACCAGTTTCACAGCTAATGCAGAAATGTGGGCGAGAGGAAGTATAGCCGGCCCGCCTGTAGCTTGGGCCCTTCCAGACCCAAATCCACTTTGACAACCTTGCTCTCGGTCTGCCCGAACAGCCGAAAGAGATCGGACAAATCAAACCGCTGCTGGTACTCGACCAGATTGGCTTTGCCAACTCCGGCGATGCTCTTTGCCCGCTTTACTGCGTCATCAAACGTCCCAAGCTCATCCACGAAACCCAGCTTATACGCCTCCGTCCCCGAAAGAATCCGGCCGTCGGCGTATTCCGCCCAGTCCGGGTTCAGCGCGCGCCCGCTCTCCTGATTCTTCTCATGGGCACGGCCCCGGCCTTTTGCCACGACGTTCGTGAATTTCCCGTAAGTCTCGTTAATCAACCCCTGAACCATGTCCCGTTCTTCCGACGTTATGCTGTCGGGCTCCCTCGAACCGCTGAGCATGTCCTTATACTTCCCGCTCTTAAACGTCTCCGGCCGCACCCCAACCTTGTCCATCAAACCGCGATAATTCCATGTGCTCATAATGACGCCGATGCTGCCGGTGATTGTCATGTCATTGGCCACAATCCAGCGGCACGGCGCCGATACATAGTAACCGCCCGAAGCCGCCAGACTGCCCATCGTGCATACCACCGGCGTGCCGTGCCGTTTCTCTTGGAAATCCGCAATCGCACGGCTGATGTCGTCCGAAGCCAGCACCTCGCCCCCAGGAGAATCCACTTTCAAAATCACCGCTCTGACTTTGCTGTCCTCCTCGGCCCGCTTCAACTGCGCTTTGACCACATCAACCATATTGTAGCCGCTCTGGTCAATGGATCGGCTGGTGATAATCCCATCAATATTCAGAATGAGGATTTTGCTCGCCGCATCGTTGTCCTCCGTCACGACTTCTTCCAGCCGCGGGCCGGCGGCGCGCGCGCTGACGCCTTTCATGGACGTGAAGTTCCCCAGGAAATGTCCCATGTTGAACAGCAAACTGATCCCCAGCAACACCAGCAGCAGCACCGCGAAAATCATCCAGCCTCGACGACGCCGGGGCGGCGGCGGCGAAGGCGGTACCATGATCGGCGGCGGCCGCAACGGCGGTGGCGGCGGCGGCGCAGCCAGTTGCGGCGGCGGGTCGGGCGGCAGCGTGAAAGATGTCGGCGGTGCGGTTTCGTCCATATCAAACGCAAACTAGCCTAACCCGCAGGACTGGGCAAGCGGTTTGCACGATACTGTTCCCCTGGGCTGGACGATCGTTTTGTCTTGGTTCTATAAACATGCCCCACACTGCTTCCCAGAATTGCTCGCCGCTACCGGTCTCATCCGCTACTCTGCGGCGATGAACGCGTTCCCCGTCGGCCCCGACAAAGAGGCCCAACTCGCCCAACGCATGGCCGCACTGGGCGTCCGCGATGCCGACATCGAAGAAACCTTTGTCCGCTCTGGCGGACACGGCGGCCAGAACGTTAACAAGACCGCCACCTGCGTCATGCTGCTCCATCGCCCGACCGGCCTGCAGGTCAAATGCCAGGCCACCCGCCAGCAGGGTCTCAACCGCTTCCTGGCCCGCCGATTGTTGCTCGATAAAATTGAAATGCAGCAAAAGGGCTTCGTCGCCGCCAAGCGCGCCGAGACTGAGAAAATCCGACGCCAGAAACGCCGCCGCAGCCGCCGCGCCAAAGCCCGAATGCTCGCCGATAAATCCCATCACGCCGCAAAAAAAACCGCTCGCCGCCCGGTCGCAGGCGATTAAGCCGCTTATGCATCTCTAAACCCGCAGACGACCACCAGACAACGCCCCTAGCCCCGTCAGGGGCGGCATGTCTATAGCGCAGGCGCAAGGTGGATGTTCAAGCCCCGTCGGGGCGGCATGGTCACCTGCCGGGGTTTGGTCCGATGATATGCCACCCCTGACGATCGTTTTGTCTTGGTTCTATAAACATACCGTCCCTGTCGGGACTCATGCACCTCTAAACTCGCAGACGCCCACCAGACAACGCCCCTAGCCCCGTCAGGGGCGGCATGTCTATAGCGCAGGCGCAAGTGTTTGTCCCCCTTCGCGGCAGTCAATTCCACACTTGAGAATGCCTCCCAGATAGTGGTGCAATTCCTTCCGTAGCGCGGTGTCGCGCAGCGAGGGACGGCGGTCTCTGGGCTGAGAGTCCGCGACTGATTCACGCTTGCCCGATAGTTCGCATCCAGTTTTAACCAGAAAGCGGCCGGGGTGCCGAGTCAGGGACAAACACCGCCACGGACGGGCGCACTTCCAGCAGCACCAAGTCGGTCGTGTGCGTTTCGATGCCGAGGCGGAAATACGCCTCCAACAAGCCGGCCTTGTGGAGGTCGATCAGAATGTTCGCATCCTGAATCGCGAGAATCATGGAACGAGCTGGAGGGATTCCCGGAAAGCCGCCAGCGGTTTGCCGGCAAGGCTCGCGGCTTTCGAGAGACTGACCAGCTCGCTGGACGCCGCCCGATACAACAGTTGTTCAAACCGGTTGGATTGTTCCTGGCCGGCGAACTCCACTGGCTCGAGGTTGCGCCACCCCTTGGTGTTCAACGCGACGTTGAAACGGATGTAATAATTCTCGGTGATGAGCCCCAAATTCCGCGCTCGCGCCATGATGGCAGCGATAGAGATGCCAAAATCGCGCTTCACCTCGAACAGTTCGTTCCATATCACAGCATCGCGCTTGCCGCCGAACTCCGCCAGAAATACTTCCTTGGGCATCAGCGCTGCGCCGGCAAAGCAATGGCACAGACGTTCAATCTCCTTCGGGGTGAAACGATCCTTGGCAAACTCCAGGATCAAGTGGGCCAACTCGTGCAGGGCGGTGAGTCGTTTCCGATCGGCGGGGAAACGGCGGTTCACCACCACCACGGGAATCTTCCCCGCCCAGCCCGACAAGCCGTCGAACTTGTCCGGCGCTTCGAGATCGTAAACTTTTACCTGATGCTCTTCGAGCAACTCCAGGACATTAGGCAGGGCGCTGACGCCCAAAAGCCATTCCGCTGGCCAGGATCACTGGGATGCCGGGCGCCAGCTTGCGCAGCGCCTCCAGGGTTTCCCAGCCCCCCATGCGCGGCATGGTCAAATCGCACAGCACAAGACGAATCTCCTTCGGTTGCGGCCGGAACACTTCCACCGCCTCCAGACCATCCCGCGCGGTAAGGATTGTAAACCCTTCGCGCCTGAGCGCGCTGGCGACCGTGTTGCACACCATCGGATCATCATCCACCACCAGCACCGTGCCGCTGCGCGCCTTTTTCGGAAGCTGCGCCACTGGGATCGGCTTCGGGAGCACGGCTTTTGCCGACATCGGCAAAAAGACCCGGAAAACGCTTCCCGCTCCGGGCTTGCTTTCGACAGTGACGGCTAGAACAAATGGTTTGATGCCGGCGAGTCTTTCGGATGCAGCACGCGCTGCAACGCCTCCAACAGGGTGGCGGCGCCGAATGGTTTGGACAGGTGGGTCTCCTCCGGCAACCCCAAGTCGGCAGGCCACAGCGCTTTAGATTGATGCCCGGTGGTCGTGATGATGCGGACCTGCGGGTGCAATTGCCGCAACGCCCGGATGAGCGCCACGCCGTCCATAATCGGCATCGCGAGGTCCGTCACCACCACTTGGACATCTGAAGGGTGAGACACAAACTGAGTCAAGCCCTCGGCTCCATTTGCCGCATCGAGGGTGCGATAGCCATTGCGCTCCAGTATTTTGCGCGTCACTTGCCGCATGGTTGCCTCGTCGTCCACCACCAGCACCAGTTCCCCGCGGCCCTGCGGGAGAGGCTGGTTCGCCTGTTTGGCGGATGCGGCTTCCGCGGCGTTGTTTGCAGGCAGGAAGATCTGGAAATGCGTGCCGCGCCCAAGTTCGCTCTGGACGTTGATGAAGCCGCCGTGACTCTTGACAATGCCCATCACCGTGGACAAGCCCAGCCCCGTTCCCTTGCCTATTTCCTTGGTGGTGAAATACGGATCGTAGATCTTATCCAGGTATTCTGGCGCGATGCCCTGGCCGGTGTCCGCGACGCTCAAGCACACGTAGCGCCCCGGCCGGGCACCGGGTGTGAGCCCGGCGAACAACTCGTCCAGTTCCCGATTCTCCAATTTGATCGTGAGGGTGCCGCCTTCGGACATGGCGTCGCGGGCGTTGATGCACAGGTTCAGAAGGATCTGGTGCAGTTGGGTGGAGTCACCGATTGCGAGCCAGGGATCCCGAGGTAATTCTTGTTTGGCTTGGATGTTCTTGGGGAAAGTTTCGGCGATGATGGCAGCCATGTCCAGGACCAGGACTCGGAGCTGCACCGGGACGCGCTGGGCGTCTGTGCCGCGAGCGAAGATGAGGAGTTGTCTGATGATGTCGGCGCCGCGCTGGGCGTTGGTTTCGACCATGTCCACCAGCTTTAGGGCGTCGGGATCCTGAATCAGCTCGTGGAGCACTGACGGCGCCATGAGCATCGGCGCGAGGATGTTGTTGAGGTCATGGGCGATGCCGCTGGCCAGCCGGCCCACGCTGTCCAGCCGCTGCGAGCGGAGCAGCAGGCTTTCGGTTTTCTTCTTCTCGGTGATGTCGCGGAAGATGCCTACCATCAACTTGCGGCCCTGCACCTCGCGCATGTTGGCCATGATTTCGGCCGTCCGAACCTCGCCGGCCTTGGTGAGGATGGGCACTTCGAGGACCTGCCCGGCCTTCTCGTGGTGGTGCTGCTCGAAGCTGTGCGTCACTTCCCCGACCGCCTCGCTCGGCGGATGCAGGAGGCGTTGGGACTGGCCGACCAGTTCATGCTTTTCCCGGCCCACCAGCTTCGAGAGGGCTGGATTGATGTCGAGGATTATCCCGGTCTGCGCATCGGCCAGGCAAACCCCGTCCAAGGACTCATCGAAAAGCCGGCGGTAGCGTTCCTCGCTGTGCCTCAACTCCTCCTCCATCCGCTTGCGCTCACGCCGCTCGGCCGCATCCCGCAAACCGCGCTCGATCGCGGGCACCAGGCGGGTCAGACGGTCCTTGAGCACGAAATCCCAGACCCCCAGCTTGAGCAGTTCGACCGCCTTTTCCTCGCCGACACTGCCGGAAACCAGGATCAACGGCAGGTCAGGATGTCCCGTTTTAAAGAAGCCCAGCGTGTGCTGGAAATCCAGCTTCGGCACGTTGTAGTCGGACAGCACGGTATCCCAGCCGCCCTGCGCAACCGCCGCTTCCAACTCCTCGATACTCGCCACGCAATGGCACCGCGCCGCCAGGCCGTGCTTCTCCAAGTGGCGCACGATGAGCTGGAAATCGGCCGGCTTGTCTTCGATGATCAGAACCTTGAGTTGAGTGCTCATATACTTATCCTTGCGGCGATTCGTTCGTGGCCAGCCAATAAATACCCAGCCGTGCCACCGTCTCCGCTAATTCGGCGAAATCCAGCGGCTTGCGCACAAAGCTGTTGGCCCCGTTCTCATAGCTGCGCAACCGGTCCTGTTCTTCATCGGAAGAAGTGAGGATGACGATGGGCAGCAGGCGCGTGCGCGGGTCAGCGCGCAGACGCTCCAGCACCTCCAGGCCGCTGACCCGTGGCAGGTTGACGTCGAGCAACACCACCGTGGGCAAATCCGTCCCGGCGCGTCCGGCGAATTCGCCTTCCCGGAACACGTAATCGAGGGCTTGCTGGCCGTCGCGCACCACATCCAACCCGTTGCCCAGGTTGATCTTGTTGAGCGTGCGCAGGATCAGCAGTTCATCCTGTTGCGTGTCCTCCACCAGAAGGATGGTCTTTTTTTTCATAGTTGTTGTTCCTTATTTTTATCGTCGGAAGCCGACAGACTAAAGCTAAATGTGGCCCCCTGCCCAGGCGCGGCGGTGGCCCGGATCGTGCCACCGTGGCGATACACGATGCGCTGCACGGTGGCCAGACCGATGCCGATGCCCGGGAACTCGTCCTCCCGATGCAGGCGCTGGAAGGGTTGGAAGAGCTTGGCGGCATGCTTCATGTCGAAACCAGCGCCATTGTCGCGAACGAAGAAGACCGGGGTGTTGGAGTGATGGAGTATTGGAGTATTGGCATTTTGGGCGGGAGCCGCGACTCCATCACAACACTGGTCCATTACTCCAACCTCAATCTTCGCCACCGGTTGCCTGGCCGTGTATTTCCAGGCGTTGCCCAGCAGGTTGGCCAGCACCACTTCAATCATGTGCTCGTCGCCCCGGGCCGTCAGGCCCGACGCCACGGTCCAAGCCACGCGGCGCTCCGGCTCCGCCGCCGTGAGTTCGCCCAGGAGGCGCGCGGCCAGGGTCGAGATATCCACCGCGTCGCGCCGCAGCTCGCCCCGCGTGCTGCGCGAGAGCCGCAACAGGCCATCAATCAACTCGCCCATGCGCTGGCTGGCCTGGATGATATGGTTCAGGAACTCGTGGGCGGCGCCCGGCAGCGCCGCGCCGAAGTCCTCCACCAGGGCCTGGCTGAAACCGTTCATGGCGCGCAGCGGCTGCCGCAAATCGTGCGAGACGGCGTAGGCAAAGGCGTCCAATTCCTGATTGGCGGCCTGCAGTTCGGCGGTGCGCTCGACCACGCGCTGCTCCAGGCTGCGATTCAACTCGCGAATCTCCGACTCCGCCTGCTTGTGCTGCTCCAGCAACCTTGCCAGGGCAAGGTTGCTGTGGCTGAGCGAGGTCATCATACTGGAAAGCGCAAGGTAGAAATCGAATGCGACATTGATGGTCTCTCGATCCCAAACCGGGATCCGCCTGACCGCCGCCATGTACTCTTCCTCGTCAAACCCGTATTTCGCGGCTTGGGCGCGAAAGACGCTGTCATCGGGCTTCTCGCCTTCGAAGAAGAACTGGCCGGTGAAGAGATTCCCGACATGCTGCCCCCCAATCAGCAGGGGGGTTACGCAGTCCCACAGATTATTCTTGCACAGATAGGTCTTGAAGGCTCCGGGCGGCACCCCTTTGCTCATCAGGGTGTCGCATTCGAGGCAGTTCTTCAGGGTTTCGGGATGGACCCGATGAAACTTCGTGCAAATGTCCTGCCAACCGGTGCCAACCAGAACCTTGCCCTTCAAATCGATGATCGAGTTTGGCACGCGAGTGAGTATGTAAAACTTCTCCATCAGGAGTTGGATGGCGTCGGCATCAATTATGTCCGAAAGCTCCAACGAACCCAAGTTGTCCTCCGGGGACAGGATGCTCTGGAGTTTACGCTGAACGCGCATCTCGCTCTCCCGCAACGTCTCTTCTGCCTGCTTGCGCTCGGTGATGTCGCGATCCATGCCGCGATAGCCGAGCAGAGTCCCCTCGGGTGACAGGATGGGCGTGCCACTCGTTTCAACCACAACCAGCCGGCCATCACGGTGCCGGTTGGTGTTCTCCAACCCGGCGAACGGCTCGCGCCGGGCCGCAATCTGCGCGAAAAGGGCCTGCACGCGCCGGGCCTCGTCTTCCGGCATCAAGTCAAACGGCGTTCGCCCGAGCACTTCCTCCGGCCGGTAGCCGAGCATATCCCACACCCGGGGGCTGACGTAGGTGTAGCGGTCTTGCGCGTCCACCTCCCACACCCAGTCAAAGGTCGTCTCCACGAGGGTGTGATAGCGCTCCTCGCTCTCCCGCAACGACTGGCTCATCTGCTCCGACCGGTTGCGCGCCGCGACGGCATCCTTCATCAGGTTGAGCGCCGCCTGGCGGGATTGGCGCAGGGCATCCTCCGCCTGCCTGCGCTCGGTGATGTCGCGGCTGACGGTGGCCCAGCCGACGATCTCGCCGCTGGCGTCGCGGACACTGAACAGATAGTAGAACATCCAAATTGGCTCGCCGGTCTGGAAGTGGCGCAAGCGGATCTCCACGTCGCCGTGGCCCTCCCGCAGCACGCGCGGGAAGAACTCCTCCGCGATGAGCCGCTGGTCCTCGGGGAAAAAGTAATCCGGCACCTTGACCTGGCAGGCGGCGGCCAGGTCAGGCAGTCCGACCATGCGCAGGCCCGCCGGGTTCACATAGAGCGGCTGCAAGTCGAGGTCGCACATGCCGATGAATTCGCTGCTGCTGTCGGCCAGCATGACAAACTTCTGCCGCTCCGCCTCCGCCCGCTTGCGCGCGGTGATGTCCGCGATGACACCGGTGATCCGCACCGGACGGCCATCCTGGTCCCGCGTAGCGACCTTGCCGTGATCAGAAACCCATTTCCATCCGCCAGACTTGGTGCGCATCCGGTGCTCGGAATCATAGACCGGCAGGCGCCCTTCGACATGCCCGGTCAAGCGTTCGAGCACGGCCGGCATATCCTCGGGATGGATGTGCTGCTTGAAGAAATCCACGGTGGGCTCAACCTCGCCGGGCTGATACTCCAGCAGTTGGGCCCAGCGCTCGCTGTAAACGACCGCGCCGGTTTGGAGACACCAATCCCAACTGCCCAATTCCCCGCCCTCCAGCGCAAATTCGAGCCGCTGACGGTTCTCCCGCAGCGCCGCCTCCGCCTGTTTGCGCTCGGTGATGTCCTGGATCAAGCCGTCATAGCTCAGCAGAGTGCCGTGCTCATCGCGATGGGGGACGAAGGCGTTTCGCACCCAGCGCACCGTTCCGTTTTTTCTGACGATCCGATGTTCGAGGAACGGCGGGCTTTCGCCGGCCAGAATCTGCCGCGCCTGTTCCTCCACCTTGGGGCGGTCCTCAGCCAACACCATGCGAAACCACAGGAAGGGGTCGTTGACGAACTCCTGCGCCTGATAGCCGGTGACGGGCAGGCAGCCCGGGCCATGCGTCGTTTCCGCGGCGCGCCCGGCGGCCACGCGCACGGTGTAGATGTAGTCGGTGATCGTCTCCGCGATCCGTTGGTATCGTTCTTCACTCTCCCGCAGCTCCGCCTCCGCCCGCTTGCGCTCGGTGATGTCCTGGTGGTAGGCCATATAGAACGATTGGCCGCCGAGGTGGATCAGGCTGGTGGTGACGCCGAGCGGGAAGCGATGCCCATCCTTGTGGCAATGCTCGACCTCAAACCGGACGACTTCCCCGGCGTGGATGCGAGGCAGGAGGTCAGCGCGGTCTGTCAGCGTCCGCTCGTTGAGTACATCCAGATGTCGGATATTCCCGCTCTTAAGTTCATCCACCGTATAACCGTGCATCTCGGCAAAGGCCCGGTTGATCTCGGATAATTGCCCCTCCAGCGACATGATGATGAGGCCTTCGTTCCCCTGGTCGAACAGGCTGCGGTGGCGTTGTTCGCTCTCCCGCAGCATCTCCGCCGACTGCGCCTCTTTCTGATAGAACCGGACCCGCTGTTGCCGCCAGACGATACCCACCCCAGCCCCCGCACCGAAGAGCAGGAGGCTGACCATGACGATCACCTGCCAGAGTTGCGCGCGTAACGGCGCATCCACTTCCGCGACGTCCCGGCGTGCCACCAGGAACCACGGCGAATCCGGGACCGCGCGCAACGCGGCCAACACCGGCACGCCCCGGTAGTCGCTGTCGGCCACGATGCCTTCGTGCCCCACCGCGGCCTTCACCGCCAGCACGATGGTGTTGGCGAGCGAACTGCGCAGATTCAGCGCGGGCT